>CAYJFV010000102.1:0-6326 GCA_964369275.1 uncultured Desulfovibrionaceae bacterium | reverse complement strand
CAAAATCCGCCAAATAGCTCAAATGGGGCAAGAGTTACGGGCGGCGTTAAAAGTTTTTGAAGGAAAGGGATAGGTGTTTGGGGGAAAGGGGAAACCTTGTTTTTTCAAAAACATGGTTTTCTCTTTCCCCCAACAAAATAAACATAAATCAATTTTTCTTGCAATTTAGAGGAAAGGGTATTATTTATTATTTTAATACTTTTATGGAGTGTTTTTGCATGAATGAACTTAAAATTGGCTCACAAAATTTTTTAGATCAATTATTTAGGGCTTACCCTCAGATTAAACATTTGGAGCAAGCTATTGTTGATGCTATTTTGGCGATGAAAAGGAGTATTGTAGCGGGTGGCACTATTTTCTTATGTGGGAATGGTGGTTCTGCGGCTGATGCCGAGCATATAGTGGGCGAGCTTATGAAGTCATTTATGAAGAAGAGGCCGCTACCTAGTGAGGTTCGCGAGAAGTTTTCTGCCATTGCTGGTGACAAGGCTGATTTTATTGCAGATAATTTAGAGGGTTCGATAAGGGCTGTTTCTTTGGTATCTGGGGTATCTTTACCTACGGCTTTAGCGAATGACACGAGTGCGGAGTTGATTTTTGCACAGCAATTGTATGGTTTAGCTAAGGAGGGGGATATACTTTTTTCTATTTCCACTTCTGGCAATGCACAGAATGTAATTAATGCACTTTATGTTGCGAAGGCATTAGGTTGTGTAAGTATTGGTTTGACAGGTAAAACTGGTGGTAAGATGGCAGAGTTGGTGGATATTGAGATAAGAGCACCGCACGACAGTACGCCTATAGTGCAAGAATTGCATTTACCAATTTACCATTGTATCTGTGCTATTTTGGAAGAAGAGTTATTTTAGAAACACACTCTAGCAAATTACATATAGAAGTAGAAATATAAGGCAACGGCAAGTATTATACGATAATATGCGAATGGGCGTAGGGTTAGCTTAGAAAGTGAAGCTATGAAGCCTTTTACTGCAATAATTGCGAAAATGAATGATGATACTATAGCAACGAGGAAGAAAGAAATATCATCAATGTTAAGGGTATCGTAGGAAGATATAAAGTCGTATCCTGCGGCAGCCACGATAATTGGCACGGCTACAAGGAAGGAATATTCGGCAGAAGTTTTACGGGTAACGCCAAGAAGCATACCGCCCATAATGGTAGAGCCAGAGCGTGAAAAGCCTGGTAATAAGGCAAGTATTTGAAAAAGCCCAATGCCTAATGCTTTCATTGGTGTAAGTTTATCAACGCTATCAATAATACCGTCTTCGAGTGGGCTTTCAAGAGCAATTTTGAATTTCTTTTCTTGAATACGTTCAGTTATAAGCATGCAAATGGCACCAAATACTAGGGAAAAAAGTACAACTGGCACGCTGAACAGGGCTTTAATTTGGTTATGAAATATTAATCCTAGAAGTGAGGCAGGCAGGCAGGTTAAGAAAAGTAAGAACAAGCCATATACGCCTGAAAACTTAGGGGCTTTACCAGTTTCTTTATCTTTTCTTGGGAATAATAAGCCCCAAAAGCGTTGAAAATATAGTAATACTACAGCAAATATTGCACCAATTTGAATAATAATTTCAAAGTTTTCACCGCTTGCTTCGGAAAAGTCTAGTAAATTTGAAGCAAGGATTAAATGCCCTGTTGAGGAAACTGGTAAAAATTCAGTCATACCTTCAACAAAGCCCATAATGATAGCAAGAAGAATATCAGGCATTAATTTTTCCTAGTTAGATTGCTATAGCACGTTCGATAAATTTTAGGCTTTCATCGTATAATTTATCGCTTCTATAGGTAGAAAGTACGTTATTTCTGTTAACACCAACAAGGGTAGAAACAATTACAAGTGCAGTTTGGTGAATATCTACTTCGCGAACGGTTTCGTCTATTATACCACGGCTTATGCATTTTTCTAAAATATCGTGAACAACGAGGAATTTTTTTGCAATAACTTCTTTATCTTCGGTGGTTTTCATATCAGAATATGGGGAACAACGCACAAGTACAAGCCAATTTGAATTTGGGTTTATAGTAAAATCTAGGTAGGCTTTACAATATGCTAGAACGGCATCTTTACCAGTAGATGTATTTTCAACGGCGTTTGAAAGTGCCATAATAAAATTATCTAGCACGTCCATACCTGCGGCAAGGAAAAGGCGTTCCTTATTTCCGTAATGGTGGGTAAGTAGCCCTAAAGCTACATTGGCACGTTCGGAAATTTTTTTAAAAGTTGTATCAGCATAGCCATATTCGCCAAATAAATCTTTCGCAGCTTGTAGAAGAGCCTCTTTTTTAGTCATAGTTGTCATAGCGTTATTCTCTGATTAAAATAGAAATCTAGTATAAAATATAATTAGGACAAAAAGTCTTTTAAACTATTTTTTATAAAATTTCAACTAAATTAATTTATTGTGAATATTTATGTAATATTAGGGCTTTGTAATATTAATAAAAATTTTATATAAAAAAAGGGAAGCATACACTTCCCTTTTATTTTATTAATCACGTATCCAATCTATTGTTTTACCATTTTGAATACCAAAACGTAGTGGAGCATCTGTATCAGGTGAGTCAACCAAAGAAATTTCAACATAAACATTTTGATTTTCTTGAATTTTACCTGAAATTATGTAACGAGCAAGCGGAGTTTCCAATTCATGTTGCAAGTAACGCTTTAACGGTCTTGCACCAAAGGCAGGGTCGTATGCGGCTTCTGCTATATATGATTTTGCCTTAGGCGATAATTTCAAGCTAATTCGGCGAGATTCTAAACGTTTTTGAATAGAGGCAAGCTGAATATCTATAATTTTTTCAATTTGTACTTCTTGAAGAGGTTTGAATAAAATTGTATCATCAATTCTATTTAAAAACTCTGGTCTAAAAGCTTTTCTAAGTTCTGCCATAACATCAGTACGTACATTTTCAAAGAAGTTACCGCGTGGGTCAATGCCTTCTAATAGAATGTTAGAACCAATGTTAGAGGTTAGAATAATTATAGTATTTCTAAAGTCTACTGTTCTTCCTTGCGAGTCGGTAAGCCTACCATCGTCAAGAAGTTGTAATAGTGTATTAAAAACATCAGGGTGAGCTTTTTCAATTTCATCAAACAATACAACTGCATAGGCTTTTCTTCGTACTGCTTCTGTTAGTTGCCCGCCCTCATCATAGCCTACATATCCAGGAGGAGCCCCAATTAAACGTGCAACCGAATGTTTTTCCATATATTCGCTCATATCAAGGCGAATTAAACTTTCTTCTGAATCGAATAAAGCTTGTGCAAGTGTTTTAGATAGTTCAGTTTTACCCACACCTGTTGGCCCTAAGAAAAGGAAAGAACCCATTGGGCGGTTAGGGTCGGCAAGGCCTGCACGCGAACGTAAAACAGCTTGCGAGATTAAATCAACCGCTTCTTCTTGTCCAATAACGCGTTTATGCAATTCTTCGGGCAGTGCGAGAAGTTTTTCTTTTTCGGTTTCAAGAAGGCGAGTAACAGGAATACCCGTCCAACGAGCAACAATACCTGCTACATCATCAGGGCGAACTTCTTCTTTTAATAGGCTTTTTTCACCACCGCTAAGTTTTTCAGCTTCTTCTAGCTGTTTTTCAAGGCTAAATAAGCTATCGTATTTTAAACGTGCGGCTTTGTTTAGGTCGTAGTCGCGTTCGGCTTCTTCTATAAGTAGTTTTACTTGTTCGATTTCAGCCTTGATTGAACGAACTTTATCAATCATGCCTTTTTCTGTTTCCCACTGTTCACGTAGGCTTGCTTGTTGATTGCGTAAGTCTACCAATTCATCTTCAAGTCTTTTTAATCGTTCTTTTGAGCCTGAATCTGTTTCACGGCGTAGTGCTTCACGCTCAATTTCCAATTGCATAAGTTTGCGGTTTACTTCATCTAGTGGAGCCGGAAGAGAGTCTATTTCTGTGCGAATAAGAGCTGCCGCCTCGTCTATTAAATCAATTGCTTTATCAGGCAGTTGTCTATCTGCTATATAACGTTGAGATAAGGTAACAGCTTCAACTATAGCAGAATCTGAAATACGTACACCATGATGCACTTCAAACTTTTCTTTTAGTCCACGCAGAATTGAAACAGTATCTTCCACAGTTGGCTCTTCCACTAAAACGGGCTGAAAGCGACGCTCTAGTGCAGGGTCTTTTTCAATATATTTTCGGTATTCATCAGTTGTAGTTGCTCCAATGCAATGTAATTCACCGCGAGCAAGCATAGGTTTTAGCAAATTGCCAGCATCCATACTGCCTTCGGTTTTACCTGCACCAACAATAGTATGAAGTTCATCAATAAATAGAATAATTTCGCCTTGCGATTCTTCTACTTCTGTTAAAACAGCTTTTAAACGCTCTTCAAATTCACCACGAAATTTAGCACCTGCAATTAAAGAACCCATATCTAAAGAGAAAATTTTCTTATTTTTTAAGCCTTCTGGCACATCACCTTTTAATATGCGAAAGGCTAAACCCTCAACTATGGCTGTTTTACCAACGCCCGCTTCACCAATAAGCACAGGGTTATTCTTTGTACGACGCGATAATATACGAATAGCTCTTCTAATTTCATTATCACGCCCAATTACAGGGTCTAGCTTACCTTTAGTTGCCGCTTCCACTAAGTCGCGTGCGTATTTAGACAAAGCTTCAAAAGTGCTTTCAGGTGTTTGCGAGGTAATGCGATGCCCCCCGCGAATATCATTCATAGCTTGTAAAAAAGCTACTCTATCAAGCTTATACTCTTGACGAACTTCTTTTATACTTCCATTAGGAAACGATTGTAAATCTGGTGAAAGAATTTCAGCAAAAATATGCTCAACGCTTATATATTCATCTTTCATGCTTTTAGCTAAAGTTTGTGCAAGCCCTAATACCTTGCCAAGCCTTGCAGAAACACGTACCTGATTCATTTCTGCACCAGAAACTTTAACGCGTGGTCTTTTTGCTAAAACTTTATCTATAGCATGCAATAAAGAATTTGTATTAACATTTAATTTGTTAAAGATTTTTTGAACAAGACTTTCCTCATCTTCAAGCAGGGTGCGTGCTATATGCTCTACATCAACTTCTTGATGCTCAAGGCGATAAGCTAAAGCCTGAGCTTCTGTAAGGGCTTCTTGTGCTTTTAATGTAAGTTTATCTAAATTCATTTTACTTCCTTCGCTTTAAAATTAATTTAAAGCTCCCATGACATTATTATTTATTAAGATATAAGTATCTTAATTATAATCAAATTATTCTTTTCCACGCAATTTTACAAGCTCAGCTTCTAAACTTTCTACTTTTGCAAGTAAATCTACAATAATTGCAGCTGGAAGTGCTGAAATTTCAAAATCAAGACAAAGCCTTTCAAGCTTGCGTACTCTATACACATCTTGCTGATTAAACATAAGTGCATTTTCCGTTTTTTGTGCTGGCTGTAACCAGCCTAATTCTAAAAGCTCTTCAAGACGTTCTTGAGTTATTTCAGTTTGTTGTAAAAAATCGTTTTGCGAAATCAAAGCAGATTTTGTTGGCACTTCTGCCTGATGTAAATTTATATCTGGCATTATGCTTCACTCTCCTCTTGTAATGCTTTCCATAGTTCTTGTTGCTTTTCAGAAAGTTCTTCAAATTTTGGTAAAACAATTTGAATTTTCGCGTATAAATCGCCCCTAGCATTAGGTGCTCCTATACCCTTACCGCGTAAACGCATTTTTCTACCTGAACTTGAACCAGCTGGAATATTTAGCTCTACTTCGCCCTCTAAAGTTGGAATAAGAGCTTTAGTACCAAACATTCCCTCGACTGGTGAAATTTCTACATTGCAGATTAAATTATCGCCATCAATCTCAAATTTGGAATGTCTTGCATAGCGTAAAATTACATATAAATCACCAGCAGGTGAACCGGGGTAACCTTGCCCTTGCAAACGTAACTTACCGCCATTCTTAACACCTTTAGGCAGATTCACTTTCAAATTTTTATCATTCAAGCTAAAATGCTTTTCACCGCCATGAACTGCTTCTTCTAAGGTAATAGTTAATTCGCTTTCAATATCACGCCCTTTTCTTTGCCCACGCTGACGTGCAAAAGGGTCGCCACTATAGCCAGAAAAACCGCCTTGTCCACGCCCCGCTTGCCCAAAAAGCAAGTCAAAAAAGTCGGAAAAACCTTCGCTATTTCCACCAAATTGACCACCATTAAAGCCAGCAAATTGCGAAAAGTCAAAGCCACCTTGTCCATTTTGGAATTGTTGCCCATGCTTCCAGTTATGCCCTAATTGGTCATACATTTTTCTTTTTTCATCGTCTTTTAAA
>CAYJFV010000101.1:0-6332 GCA_964369275.1 uncultured Desulfovibrionaceae bacterium | reverse complement strand
CAAGCGTAAGTTATGTACATAACCGTAATATTAACTCTTGGTGCGAAATAAAAGGCACTAGCATTATGTGGGAAAACGGCAAAGAAGTAGGACTATTAAGTGCAATCGACACAGATAAATATAGCCCATTCTTTGACGACCATAGTTCTACACCACGCCTTGAATAGTATGTAAATTAGCTTGTAAACAGTTTTTTTACATTGATCTTATATTGACATGTGCAACAAAATGCTATAAACTAATAATATTCTTACCATGGAATTTTATGGAGGGTTTATGAAAAGAATACTTTTATTAGCTGCTTTAGTTCTTGCTATTGCTGTTCCAGCTTTAGCCAACCAACCAGCAACACCAGCTGATGGCATATTGATGGACAAAACTAAATCACCTGTTACTTTCAACCACTCAACACACGCAACTTATGCATGTAACGATTGTCACCACCCTGTAAATGGTGTTGACACTTACGAGCCATGTGCTACTGCTGGTTGCCATGATGCAATGGGTATGAAAGAAAAAGGTGTGAATAGTTACTACCAAGTAATGCACAAAAGAGCAGGCACAAAATACGCTACATGTATTTCATGCCACAATGAAGTTGTAAAAACTGATGCTTCAAAAAGAAAAGCTCTTACTGCATGTAAAGGTTCTGGCTGTCACGCTTAATTTGTGTGCTTAGCAAATTTTGGAAAGTTCAATAAAACCCCTTTTGGGGTTTTATTGTTTAATTGGGGTATAAATAATAATTTTATAATAGTAAAAAAGAAAATTGCTTTTTTTTATAACTTTTTGTATACTTAAAAACATGGAAAACATTTCTTTAGCCGCAAAATATAGGCCACAAACCTTTGCTACTATGCTTGGGCAAGACACAATAAAAAAAGTATTATCTGAGGCAGCCTTTCACAATAAGGTTGCTCCTGCATATCTTTTAAGTGGTACACGTGGTGTTGGAAAAACTACAGTAGCACGAATTTTTGCTAAAGCTTTAAACTGTGAAAAAGCAAATGAACGTACTAACGGCGAACCTTGTAACACGTGCTTAGCATGTAAAAGTATAACGCAAGGTTCTTTTGTTGATGTTTTAGAAATGGATGGTGCTTCTCATACTGGTGTTGATGATGCCCGCAGAATTACTGAAATGGTTCAATATGCACCGCTAGAGGGCAGATATAAAATTATTATTATAGATGAAGCCCACATGCTTTCAAAAAATGC
Source organism: uncultured Desulfovibrionaceae bacterium (assembly GCA_964369275.1). Taxonomy (GTDB): domain Bacteria; phylum Desulfobacterota; class Desulfovibrionia; order Desulfovibrionales; family Desulfovibrionaceae; genus CAYJAZ01. The sequence continues at coordinate 5,114 of CAYJFV010000101.1, read as the reverse complement.
TTTTAATGCTCTACTAAAAACATTAGAAGAACCACCGTCACATACTGTATTTATTTTTGCAAGTACAGAATTACATAAATTCCCTATTACAATTATTAGCCGTTGTCAGCACTTTGTTTGCCGTTCAATTACAGAAAGTGACTTAAGAAAACACTTACGCTTTGTGTTAGATAGCGAAGGCAAAAACTTTGAAGATGAAGCTGTAAAAATTATAGCTAAGCGTGGGGCTGGTTCTGTACGTGACTCTATGTCATTATTAGATCAATCACTTGCACTTGCAGGTAGTTCACCTTTAACAGCTGAACTAACTAGGCTAGTGTTAGGGCTTGGTAGTAAAGATATTTTATCCAATTTGCTAAGTGCTATAGCAGCAAATAATCAACTTGAAGTATCTAAATCTGTACAAAGTATGATGCTTCAAGGAATAGATATATCATATTTCTTACGTGAACTTGCTCAGCTTTGGCGTTCATTTTTTCTTATTAGCAAATATGGAAAAGATGCTTTTGAAATGCTAGAACTTTCTGAAGATGATGCAAGTGAAGTCTTAAAAATGTCTAAATTATTCACTCCAGCATTTATGCATAGTGCTTGGCAAATGACATTAGAAGCTCAAAGAAAAATAACAACAGGCTTAGAACCTGCTGTTACTTTAGAGTTATTTTTAATTAATCTTTCGTTATTGCCAGAACTTATACCAATTGCAGAATTGAAAGATGTGTATGAAGCTAATGAATTTCAAACCTCTTTAACTACTCCTACTTCTACTCACCCAGCCTCTGAGGTTGAAAAAAAAAAGATAATTGACATACCAATTCAGAATGAGGATACAAAACCTCAAATAGAAGAAATAGAAAATAATTCTAGTATAGAAACGAAAGAAGAATTTGATTTGATTACTGAAATCAAAGAAGAAACTTCTTTATTAGAAGTAGAAAACACATTCACTATTGCTGAAACAGTAAATGAAATTCCGCTAATTTCTGAAAGCGAAGATAATTCAGATGAAAGCTTAGATTTTAAACATTTTTTGGTATATTTAAAAGAAAATAATTACAAAGAATTATATAATAAAGTTCAACACATAGAAGAGTTTTTGGTTGAAAAGAATAACAAGACAGAAGCTATTTCTTATAAGGTTGTAATTGATGCCACTTCACTTACAAATGCAAAGCAATTAAATGCTGAAACATGTAAGCAATTAGAAAGTTTACTATTAGAATGGAGTGGAAATAAGGTTGAGGTTGAGGTGAATATTACAAATCTAAATAAATCCCCTATAGAATTAAGGGAAGAATTAGAAAAAATGCCAATAATACAAGAAATTCAAACGCTTTTCAATGCAAATATAACTACTTGCAAGTCTGAAAAAGGTGAATAATTTAAGGAGAATGATTAATGAAAAACATGAATGATTTAGTGCGTCAAGCACAGGTTATGCAAAACAAAATGTCTAAAGCCGAGAAAGAGTTAGCTCAAAAATTAGTTGAAGCTAGTGCTGGTGGTGGCATGGTAAAAGTTAGCATGACATGTAAACATGAAGTAAAAAGTGTTATTATTGACCCACAACTTTTGGAAACACCAGATGTTGAAATGCTACAAGATTTAATTCTTACTGCTGTAAACGAAGCAGTTCGTATAGGTAAAGAAATTACTGATCGCGAAATGCAAAACATTTCTGGCGGCATTCAGCTTCCAGGTATGTTCTAAGCTTTTTTTATTATTGAACTTAGTATAAAGAAAAAGCACAGTGGATATTTTATCTGCTGTGCTTTCTTATTTGGCATGGGGAATTTTACTAATTGATGAAGTAAAAAACCAAAAAATTCAGCTCAAAGATATAAAAAATGGCTTTATTTGGGAATTTTACAAGGAAATAGGAAATTTTGCGAAAGGAGTGTAGATTAGCCTACATGACTTGAGCAAAATTTACTAATTGACGAAGTAAAAAACCAAATAAAGCCGTTTTTTTTGTTATTTTTTATGATAAACGACAGTCCCTGGATAATGCTTTGCATTGAAAGAATTAGTTATATTGTGTAAAGACTCAGAATGTCCAATTACTAATATTCCTTCAGGTAACAAATTGTCGTAAAAATTCTGTACAACATTACGCTTCACATCATCATCAAAATAGATAATAACATTTCTGCATAATACAAGTTGTGACTTCTCAACTTTGCTTGTTTGTGAACTTTCGTTAAGATTAATCTGCCCAAAATTAATAATTTTTTTCAATGAAGGCTTTACTGTATACGAGGGGCCATCTTGATCAAAATATTTTGGAATATACTCTGGCGGAGTGGTACGCAAAGTATAATCGTTATATATTCCAGCTTTTGCTAGTTCTAAAACGGCAGGCGATAAATCGTTAGCGGTTATTTTAATATCCCACCTATCAATTTCTTTACCTAAAAGTTCATGTAACATAATTGCAATTGTGTAAGGTTCTTCACCACTTGAACAACCTGCTGACCAAATGCGTAACTTCTTAGAAGTTTTATTTGCTGTAATCATTGGTTTAAGAATATCATCGCGAATGGTATCTAATTGAGGAATATTTCTAAAGAAAAATGTTTCAGTTGTTGTAATAGCTTCAAATAATTTATTTAAAGCAACTTTTGATGTGTCTTTAGTGGTTATAAATGTATAATATTCTGCAAAAGATGATAAGCCAAGTTCAGCTATAACATTTGCTAATCTATTCTGAACAAGATATTTTCTATTATCATTGATAAAAATACCACTTTGTTTATGGATAAAATCTCGTAATAAAAAGAAATCTTTATCGGTAAGCTCGGCTTTTGCGTCAAGTGGACCTGCACTAGCAGTGCTGCTTGTGCTTACCCTTGAAGTTGATGCTAAAGCTGGTTTTGTAGGGCTTGCAAATGATGAAGCTGTTTTGTTATCAGATGATAACATAGTTGGTTTCTTGCTTTCACTTGGTACTTTTGGAAAGGCTTGAGCTGCTCTTTCACTAGAAGTTATAAGCCCTGAGGGTTTATAGTCTTTAGAAGTGGTGCTACTGGCTAAAGGTCTTGTAGTTGAAGATATTGAGTTACTAGAGCTAGTTAAACCACTAGAACTTGTAGAACTAAACCTACCTGTAGTAGCAGGCTGGGTTTTAGCTTTACTTGAAAAAGAACCAGTTTCTGCTCCTGTTCTTAAAGAAGCAGAATTTGTAGCTGAACTAGTAGTTGAACTGGCAGGAGCTGAGCTTTGCGTTTTAGCCTGAGCTAATCTTTCAAGCAAAGTTGGCCTTGTATCAGCTACAGTTGAAGTTTTTGCCCCTAAGGTAGAAGATGTACTTATACTTGCAAAGCGTGAACTTGTTGTAGCTACATTAGTAGTTGTTTGTCTTGGTGCTGATAGTGGTTTCTGCGTTGATAATGGTTTTTGCGTTGAAGCTGTAGCACTAGTTGAAGTACTTGCAGTTTTACCGCTTGTGTCAAAAATTGAAGATTTATTTTTGATTGATGTTGCTGTGGTAGCAGAAGTTGTATTAGGTTTCTGTGTAAACCCACTAGTTGTACTAGAAGTAGTGTTCATTGAAGAAGTTGTGCTTCTAGTAGCTAGTGGAGTTGCACTTGTCTTATTAAAAGAACTTGAACTTGGCTGATTTATGCTGCTTTTTGTAAAAGAGCTAGACACACTTGCACTAGTTGTCGTATTGCTTTTAGCAAATGCTGAAGCAGTAGGACGTGAAGATAGGTTTTCTTTATCACGCAGAAAAGAACTAGCTAAACTTGGTTTAGTTGCATTATTTTCTTTGCTAAGAAAAGGTGTTTTTGCTTTTTCACTATCATCATTAATCATAATTTTTCTCATTTGTTATGCATTCGCATAAACACAAAGATTATTCGTAAAGTGCCTTAATAATTTTAGATGCTATCTTATCTAAAGGAACAACTTCATCTGCTAAGCCTGCATCTACAATAGCTTTTGGCATTCCATATACAACACATGATTGTTCATCTTGAGCAATAGTTTTACCATTTTTTTGCTTGAATACTTTCATACCTTCAAGGCCGTCATTTCCCATACCAGTCATCATAACACCAACTGTTTGTCTGCTAAAGTCAGCTAAACTTTCAAATAATACGTTAGCTGATGGTTTATATAAGGCATCAATTGGGTCTTCAGTAACAACTATGTAAGGAAGATTTCTACGCATTTCTATTTTCAAATGCTTGCCGCCTGGGCAAACATAGGCAGTGCCTTTTTCTACAGGGTCACCTGTAGCAGCCTCTTTTACTTTGATTTCGCATAAAGAATCAAGTCTTGCGGCAAAAGCATTCGTAAATGAAGCTGGCATGTGTTGAGCAATAAAAATACAAGCTGGAAAATTTTTAGGAAAAGAGGTAAGAACTTTTTGAATAGCAGGTGGTCCACCAGTTGAAACACCAATACCAACTAAACTTTTCTTCGGTATTCCATCAGGAATTGATAGCACAGAAGCAACATCATTGCTACTTACGCCAACACTTGATGGTTTTTGTGCCTTAGCTTGCAAGCTTGAAGAAGCTGTGCTTGTACCTGCGGTTTGACCTAGTTTAACACTTGGCATAGTTGCACTAGATACAGGCCTTGAAGAAGCTGTGCTAGTTGCAGAAGATGCTGCCATAGCTGGCGGTGCTGTTTTTATTGAAGTAGTTCTACGTAAACGCATCATTGCAGCACGCTTACTAAAGATACGAATCTTCATAATAAGTTCATTTTGCAAATCGTTAATAGATGTAGCACCCTCTTTATACTTTGGCATAAAATCTAAAGCCCCTAATTCTAGGGCTTTTAGAGTTGGCTCTGCATCTTTAGTAGTAAGAGAGCTTAGCATAATTACAGGTGTAGGATTAGTTTGCATTAGCTTTTCAAGCATATCTAACCCATTACATATAGGCATTTCAATATCAAGTGTAATAATGTCTGGCTTATGCTTTTCAGCAAGTTCCAAACCCTCCACACCATTTTTTGCTTCAGCTACAATTTCAATATCTTGCTCACCTTGGAGCATTCTTTTAATGGCTGAACGCATAAAGCTAGAGTCGTCAACAATAAGTAGTCTAATCATTGTAAAACCACAAAATAACATTAATGCCTACATGATATTTTAATTA
>CAYJFV010000100.1:0-6340 GCA_964369275.1 uncultured Desulfovibrionaceae bacterium | reverse complement strand
GAACCCACGTCAACAAAAGAGCTTTGCTCTTTTGTTTTCCTTTTCATAGCTTACATAAATCACCGCCTACCAATATTTCGTGGCTAAGGCGATTAATGGAAGTTGGACTAGAGAATGATAGTCAAAAACATAATTTAATATGTGCATCGCTTGCTACGCAGAGCGAAAAAACTTTATAAAACAATACAAAACTTTCTCACTTGCGATAGCAAGTGTTGCAGGTAACGACTTATGCTCTTGACTACCATTTCCTAGTCAACTTCCTTTATTCACCTTAATCACGAAAATTTATGTAGCAAAATAATTTTATAGCACATTCCAAAAATAACAAAAGCTGATTTATGCAGAACGCAGTTCTGTATAAATCAGTGTTTGTTATTTTTGCATTAGGGATTCTAAAGGGACTTAGTTCCTTTAGCCCTCGGAGAGAAAAAAGAAATTAATATAATCTTACAAAACTGAACTAAAGTGTATATAAATAAAAAAGCTCGCCTTGGTAGTAGACGAGCTTTTAACTATAATATAGTGGGGCTATATTATAGTGGGAAGGTTTTGCTAAAGTCTTTTATGCTTGCAACTTTTTCTAAGTTGAAGAGGTTTTCAAATAAAGCATCTGCTTGTGCTACATCATAACCTTTTAGGCAAGAATCGTATTTTACTTTTATTTGCTCTTTTGATAGTGGGTTTTTAATTGTACCTAGGGCATATTCTACACGTTCAGCATATTTTGTACCGTCTTTTAGAGTAACAGTAACAATAGCTGGTTCATTTATTAATGTGCCAGCATCTTTATACATTCCATCTAGCACCATGCTAACTTTTGGCATTATTGCACGAACATTAGCATTGTTGACTGCTTCTAGTGTGAAGTTCTCAAGTGTTACGTTGCCATGCACAGCTATACAAGCTAAAGCGTAAGGCATTGAAAACTTTGCTTCTTGCGGAGTAGTTGGATTATCAAATAACAAGTTTTTGAAAGCAAAGGAAGAAACACCAGCAACAATGCTTTCAATATCTTCTGGCTTGAAGCTATATTTTTCATACATAAGCTTCATGGCATCGTTTGCACAGTGCGAAGAAGAGCATACTGGGTATTTTTTGAATTGAAAGCCATTGAATTGTGCGTCCCATGGTTCGCCTAATTTGATATCGTCTTCGGTAATATCAGTGCTTGTGTATGCTTTTGCAAAGCCATCAGTACATTCAAAAATAGTTTCATTTGCAGTTAAACCGCTTAGTACAAGTTCAGCCGCCATAATACCATTTTGAGCCGCCATACCAGCGTGGAAAGGTTTTGTAAAAGTACCAAAGTTGCCGCGAACACCGCTTGCTAATGAAACAGCAACGCCTAGAGTTTTAATAAATTGTTCTTCGTCTAAATCGTACAAAATAGCTGCAACAGTAGCCGCACCTAAAGTACCAAATACACTTGTTGTATGCCAGCCTTGATCGGTAAGAACAGGCATTAATGCTAAGGCAATTTTATGTTCAATTTCAACGCCAACTGTAAAGGCAAATAAAGCATCTTTACCAGATTTACCAAGCTTTTCAGCTAAGGCAAATGCAACAGGAGCATTTACAACAGTTGGGTGGTTTAAAGCTGTTAAACCAACATCATCATAATCAAGAGCATGAGCTAGCATACCATTGATTAATGAAGCACAAGAAGCAGAATATTTTTCTTTAAAGCCAATAATAGTACAGTCTTGTGCGTTATTCATTTTATTTGCGTAATCTCTGATAATAGCAGAATCTTTTGTATCGCGAGCGGCATAGGTTACTGCAAAGTAATCAGCCAGAGCGAATTTTGAAAAATCAATAACATCTGCTGGAATATCTTCATATTTTAGATTAAGAACATATTTTGCAATTTTTCTTGAAATAGACATTGTGTTTCCTTTTTTGTAAATAAGGCTGTGTTCTAAATTTTATAATTCAGTTACACAGCCCTATTCAATTTTTATACTTTATTTCTTGGTTTAGAATGGGCCTAGTTTTATGTATTGAGCAACCATTACAAGAATAACACTAATTACAAATATTACAGCAAATAATGGGCCAAAGAATCTAAACCAGTTCTTCCATGAAATACCACCAACTGCAAGCATAGCCATTAATGCACCATTAGTTGGCCATAAAATGTTAGATAAACCATCGCCCATTTGTGAAGCAAAGTGTACAGTTTGACGTGTAATACCAGCCATATCAGCAAGTGGAACAAGAATTGGAAGTGTAAGCATAGCTTGCCCACTACCAGATGGTACTAAGAAGTTCATAATAGATTGAACAACTAAAACAATTGCAGCAGTAATAATATCGTTACCGCCAACAAAGAAGCCAGCTAAAAAGTGAATAACGGTATCAATAACCATTGTAGTTTCAAGAATATATAATACTGAACGTGCAAAGAACATAACAAATGCACCAAGCATTAAGTCTTGCATACCGCTTGCAAATAGGTAACAAATTTCGTTTAATCCTTTACCGTAAGCAAGCCCAACAAATAAAGCAATAGCAACGAAAACAGCTGAAATTTGTGGGAATGAGAAGCCATGCATTAATGTACCATACATTAAGAAACCAAACATTGCTAAGAATACAAGGCCAGCAATTTTTTGTCTGCCGCTCATTGTAGCACCGTCATCTTCAACTACAGTAAAGTTACAAGGTTCGTCATTTGTAATTGAAAGAGCAGGGTTTGCTTTTACTTTTCTAGCATATCTAAGAACATAAATGAAAACAGGAATGTATAGAATAATCATTGCAACAAACCTGTACCACATACCTGAATAGATAGGTAGTTCAGCAATTTGATGTCCAACAGCAGTAAAGAATGGGTTTGCTAAAGCAGTACCAAGTGCGGCACAGTTACCCGCCATAATAATAGCAAAGCCAGTCATGTCTTCATAGCCAAGGCTAAGGCATAGCGGAATAACAAATGGAATAACAATTAGTGATAATTCCCAAATACCTGTAAAAGAAATAATAAGAGCCATCATAAGCATAATAGCAAACATTAAAGGCACAATACCAAAATGTTTCATTTTACGCATAACAACTTTAATTGTTACATCAAAAAGACCAATACCTTTAATAACACCAAAAGCACCGCCCACAAAAAGCACAAGTGCCATAAGTGATGCTACGTTACCAAAACCGTAGAAGAAAGATAAGAAAAGTGTATCAATACCAGGGTAGATTTTATCTATTACTTGATAAGATGTTGGATTAACGCGAGTAATTCCATTAATAACTTCACGCTCGTACTGACCGCTGGGAATAAGAAAAGCTGCTATAAATGCTAAACCAATAATAATTGATAAAGCAAAAAATGGGTGGGTTGGAAGCTTTTTCTTGATTTCTGGTGAACCAGGTGCAAGATGTTCGTGTTCTGCTGCTTGTGACATAATTATTTCCTTTGAAACTTTATTTTGTGAGGAGAGTTTAAACTCTCCTCATATTTCTATTTTACATTGATTTTTACCAATTCTTTGTATGAAAATTCATACTTATTTTTTTACTTTGTCTTTATATTCTTCAATTTTTTGAGCAAAAAGTTCGCCGTCTGTAAGAAGAAGTGGATCAAGTAGAACGTCAGCTTGTTCTTGAGTTAGAATACCCTCACGAATACAAGCTTCTTTAATTGTGCATTTGTATTCAATTGCTTTTTTTGCAACAAAGCTACCAGTAGGGTAGTCGATTAATGAAGCAATAACAGTAGACATTGCAAGTGAATTTGTACTACATTCATAGCAATATTCTTTATTTGCTGTAATACCAAGAATACATTTTTCGGCAAAATGTTCTAATGAACCTGTTAGAAGTCTGCTTGATTCAGCAATACATTTATTATTTTTTGCTACCAAACGTTTAAGTCTAGTTCGCCCGCTTCTGCTGCCATACCAATTGCAACATCATTACCGCAAGTAATTTGTGCTGCTTGAATTACAAGTTCAGGCATAACAGGATTGTATTTACCTGGCATAATTGAAGAACCAGGTTGAACAGCAGGTAGGTTAATTTCTTTCAAGCCTAGGAAGGGGCCAGAAGAAAGTAAGCGTAAATCTTGTGCAACTTTAGACATTGAAATAGCAACGCCTTTTAGTCCGCCAGAAATATCAACATAAGCATCAGCATTTTGTAGGCCGTCGAATAAGTTTTCATCAACTTTTACAGTGTAGCCAAGAACAGTAGATAAAGCTTTGTATACTTCTTCTACATAGCCAATACGTACGCTCATTCTAGTGCCAACAGCAGTACCACCTAATGGTAGTTTTGTGCATTTTTGTTGTAAAGCAAGAATAATATTTTTTCTTCTTTGTGCAAGGCAAGCATAACCGCTAAATTCTTGACCTAATGTAAGTGGTAAAGCATCTTGAATACAAGTTCTACCCATTTTTACAACGTCTTTAAATTCTACCGCTTTTTTATTGAAAGCTGCTTCTACAACTTCAAGAGATTTTGCTAAACGGCCAAGGTAAATATGGCACGCAATTTTCATAGATGCTGGAATAACATCGTTAGTTGATTGGCTCATGTTTACATGCGTATTTGGGTGAACTACATCAGAACCTTTTTTGCCAGTAATAATTTCATTCGCACGGTTTGCAATAACTTCGTTTACGTTCATATTCGCAGATGTTCCGCCGCCACCTTGAATAATATCTACAGGAAACTCACCTTTGAATTTGCCATCCATAACTTCTTGTGCAGCTTGGCAAATTGCATCGCAAATTTCTTTAGAAAAAGCACCTGAAGCGTGGTTTGCTATAGCTGCCGCTTTTTTAATTGCTGCAATACCGTATACAAAATCAGGGAAATCATCCATAGTTTGCCCAGATATTGTAGAGTTAATCATACCTCTTTTTGTTTGAACACCATAATATGCGTTCGCTGGTAATTGCATTTCGCCTAAGCTATCAGATTCAATACGAAATTCTTGCATTCCATTTCTCCTTTACTTATATTTTACAAAACATTACAATTGTGTAATTCAATATTTCATTGTTTTTGCATGAAAAGCTAAATTATTTCAACAATGCTTTTTGTCGACATAAAAAATAAGTATAATATAAAGTATTTTACTAGAAAAAAAGCCCCTAAATAAAAGAGTAGGTTCTTTCATCTTGCTAAAAGATATAGGGTATGATAAGTTTTGACTTCCTTATTTTATGAATGTTTTTCCATAATCCTAAGCTTTTTTTGTGATTATTTGAACTAAGGGGAAATTATGTACTCAATACAAGATGTTTTATTCGGGCTAAGTGTTTATATTAATAACGCTTCAGGTATGAAAGAATTACACAGGCATAGCGATATTCAATTAGGTTTTTTTGAAAAAGGACCCGTTCGCTACCAAGTAGGCGGTCAAGTTTATACTGTTGAAGCGAAGGAATATGTTATGCTGTGGTCAGAAGTGCCGCACATGTTACATTCAACCCCCGAAAATAACACACAATATTGGCTTACAATTCCTTTTCCTCTCTTTATAAAATGGAATATGCCCGATGAATTAGCAAATAAAATATTGTCAGGCAAATTGGTGGTTGTGCATGATAAAAACTATTGCGATATTGATAGGATAAGCTTCCCACAATGGCAAAAAGATTTGCAAAATACACACTCTCAATTTCAAGAACTAATTATTGATACTTTTGAAGTACGCTTTAGACGTTTCGCCCTAATGTATAATTTACAAAAAATAGATGCCGATAAAAATTCCTATGTAGATAAAAGTATTTTTGCCGATATCTACGGATATTTACAAAAAAACTTCACAAAGAAAATTTCTATTGAAGATATTGGTGATGAGTTCAAAATTCACCCAAATTACGCAATGAATATATTTAAAAAGAAATCAGGCTATACAATCAACCAAATGATTAATATGATGCGTATTCACGAAGCACAGCGGTTGCTTATCTCTAGCGATATAAGTATTACCGATATCGCCTATGAATCTGGCTTTTCAACTATCAGCAATTTTTACGCAATCTTTAAAAAATACTGCGGCATCACCCCAACAGATTACAGAAATAACCCCTATCATGCCGATTTAAAAAGTATAATAAATACAGAGGAATAGGATTGTTTTGTTTTTATTTTTGTTGGGGGAAAGAGAAACCCCCCTATCTGCTTCCTTCAAAAACTTTTAATTCTCGTTAGAGTAATTGCTCTTTTTTAGGCTTATCTCGGAGAAAAATTTTTATTTTTTCTCTACATATATTTTCGTGGCTAAGGTGATTAACGGAAGTTGAACTAGGAAATGGTAGGTAATCTAGTGTAAAATTTTCAGCACTTGTTACACAAGTGAAAAAGCTTGGTGATTTCTTTAACTGTT
>CAYJFV010000099.1:0-6364 GCA_964369275.1 uncultured Desulfovibrionaceae bacterium | reverse complement strand
TTAATTTACCACTATTTTAAATGAAAATTAACTTTATTTATATTTTCTGGATTCTCACGTCGGGCAAAAGCCCTACTCAGAATGACATTCTCTGCGAGATACCTACTTACTAGGTACTACTTACTTGCGTTTGTAAAGTTTTAGCAGAGAACTATCAACATCGCTAATTATTAATACAACTACTTAGCAACTGCTTCAACTGCAGGTGCAAGTGGTACAAGCGTTTGTACTATAAAGAAAAATACCCCAATAATAATAAATATAGGCGAAGTGCAAATACTAATTTTAAAACGGAGTGAGTTTTGACTTAATGCAATCATTATAAAATTAGCCAAAGCTAAAGGAATAAAAACAATAAATAAAGCTGTAGTATCTAAATTTAGTGGTATAATAGCAGCATTTGCTAAACTAGCTATGATTGCAATAGCAACCAATAATGTAAGCAATAAGGAAGAACGGAAACCAGCCGCCCCTAACACTTTTAATGTTTGTGCATAATAATCACGCCCAAAATCATCAATCTTTCTGCAAATTAAAGTATATAGCATTTGAAATGCACTTCCTAAAGCAGACCCAGAAGCTAAAAAGAAAAGAACTATAAATGTAGAAGATATAGGTTGCTGCACAAAAGGAAGCATAGCAGAGAATAACTTATTATAAAAAATAAATAATGAAGCCATGCTAGAGCCTTCAACAACTACAAAGAAAGGTAAAACTTCCGCTGTTACAGTATAGAATAAACGGAATACTAATATAAGTATAATGCTTATAATTTTTATACTCGTAAAAGCTGTTATAAGAGCAAAAGCCCAAAATACCTTTGTTTCTTCGCTTTTTTTCAAAACCCTAATCCAAAGAAATAAAAATACTATATTAGCAAAAAGAAAAGCAGGAAAAAAAACAGTTATAAACGATAACTCTTTTCCAACATGTGCAAAAATTGAGTGAGCAAACATAACATCTATAGCACTTGTAAGAAAAAGAAATACATTCACAACCAACGCAAATTCAAGCGATTGTATTGCACGTTTCTTATAAACTGTACGCTTGGCTGTTACACCTTGTTTTAATACAAAAATTTGTCTAAATATTGTAATAGCACTTGTGCAAGAAAATAAGGCATACGCAATAATTGAAATAAATAAGAAAAAAACTATATTCTCGGGTGACTGAGGCATGAATGACTCCTTTAATCTTTGAATAATGAACCTTGAACCGATACATTAAGTACAACCCCAATAAGCACACAGTTCACAAGCATTGATGTTCCGCCATAGGAAATAAAAGGTAATGGAATACCCACAACAGGCATAATTCCAATTACCATTCCTATATTAATAAGAATTTGCCAAAAAAAGTAAAAGAAAATTCCTGTACATAAAAGACTGCCAAACCTATCTTTAGCATCGCGTACAGTTGAAAAAATAAAATATAAAAATATACAAAATAAAGAAACAGTAACTAAAGTTCCTGCAAAGCCCCATTCTTCACCAAGTACAGCAATAGCAAAGTCTGTATGTTTTTCAGGTAAAAAACTAAGTTGACTTTGTGTACCCTCTTGAAAACCTTTGCCGAACACCTCGCCCGAACCTATAGCAATTTGAGATTGTATTGTCTGATAACCAGCGCCGTAAGGGTCGCGAGAGGGGTCAAGCATTGTTAGCACCCTTTGCTTTTGGTAATCAAGCAAGAAAAGCCAAGTAAAAGGTAAAGATAAAGGAATAGTAACCAGTAAAACACGTAAAACACGCCACTTTATGCCATGGTATAACACCATGCCAGCTAGTATTAAAAATACCATTAAGGCTGTGCCTAAATCTGGCTGCATAGCAACTAACAAAAAGGGTATTGAAGCGACTGATATAACATGAAAAAGAGCAAGCCATGAAAGCGATTCGCCTTTTTTAGCTAAAAGGTAGCTACAATAAATAATAATAGAAAATTTTGCAAATTCACTAGGTTGGAAGCGTAAAATTCCTAAATCTATCCATCTTCTTGCACCACCTGCACTTACCCCAATAATGGGAACAAGTATAAGCAAAATAAGAATAAGTATAAAAAATGGCAGGGCAACATATTCTAATTTATGGTAATCGAATAATAATACTGTTGCCATAACCACAATACCAAAGCCCCCCCAAATAAGCTGGCGTGAAAAGTAAGGTGCATAAAAAACACCTTCATCATTGCTTATGCTACTAGCAGAGTACAAATTGATTAAACCAATACTCATAAGTATTACAGTAGCAACAATCAACTGCCAGTTCAAAAGCACAAAGTTACGCTTATTTAAAGCAGATCTTTTTTGTGACGTGGCAGAGCTAAGCTTAATTGAGGGGCTATGATTTTGTGTCATAATTTACTTGTTATTCAAAATAAAGCGGGTTTAGAATTTCAACGCTTGCATTATTGCGAAGATTTTGCATATAGATTGAGAAGAACATATTTTGACGTGCAGTTGTAAGTTCTGCCATTCTAGTTTCTTTAGTGTCATTCCATAATTCATCGCTAGCTTGAATTATTGCTGTAGGTTTAGCAATAACATAACCGTCATTCATTGCAAAAGCTGTATCAATCCAAGTATTATCAATTTTAGCACTAAATAAAGCGTTTGCTAATTCTACAGAGTCACCAAGTTCAAAAATTCCATCACGTCCTATTACGTAATTTTTAATCTTTGCTTGTTGAATTTTTGCTGTATCTTCAAGAAGTAGTTCAGCTTGTTTTAGTGCTTCTTCTTGTGCAAGTTCTTTTTTAGCAAGTTCAGTCACAACAGGTTTTACATCTTCAAAAGGCATAACTCTATCTGGTAAGTTTTCCATAACTTTTACCACCATAACACCATTAGCCGTAGTAATTGGTGATGGAGCAAAACTATTGTTTTCTAAACCAATAAGAGTTTGCATATCAGTATTATTTATATAATATTTTTCTGCAATTTCTGTTACAGGTAGAAGTGTTGAATATTCAACATTAAGGTTAGCATTTTTCGCAACATCAACTAAAGAAGTTACTTTTTCGCCACCATGAATTTGAATTAGTAAGCTATCAAGCAAGCTTTGCACTTCACTATTTGCTTTTTGAAGTGCTAATTTTTCAGAAATAGTTGCATTTAATTCATCTTTAGCAGGTGCTTTCGCTTCTTCTTTACCACTTACTTTTATTAAATGATAACCAAATTGAGAGCGTACAGGTTCAGAAATTTCACCAACCGCAGTTGCAAAAGCAGCATTTTCAAATTCCATTACCATTTGACCGCGAGTAAATGAACCTAAGTCGCCGCCATTGAAAGCTGAACCAGGATCTTGTGAATATTCTTTAGCTAATTGTGCAAATTCTTCGCCATTAGACAATTTTGTTTGAATTTCTTGAATTGTATTTAATGCCTTTTCTTCATCTTGTGCAGTTGCAGTTTCAGCAAGCATAATAAGAATATGCGAAGCTGTTACAGTTTCTGGAATATCATAAAGAGCAGGGTTCTTATCGTACTCAGCTTGAATTTCAGCTTGTGTAATACTTTCAGGTTTAGCAAGTTTTTCAGGGCTTATTTCAATATATTCTAAAGCCATACTTGCAGGAAGTGTAAACTCTGCTTGGCGGGTTTCATACACTCTTTGTAACTCTTCCTCAGTAGGTACTACAGAATTAAGATACTCGGAATTTGCTATAAAATACGCATCAAATTGGCGTTCTTCAAACTGATAGTTAAATAATAATCTACCTTGCTCTTCTGAAACATAAGCAAAGTTTCCAAGTAGTTGCCTATATTTTCCTTCACGCATATCAGCTTTCAAAGTATCTTCAAAAGCACGTGGACTTTGCCCAGCTTGTTCAAGTGCTGCAAGGTAATTTTCTGCACTGAAATTTCCATTTGCATCTTGTGCTAAAGGAAATTGAGCAATTAAATCAAATAATTCACGTGGGCTAATATCTATGCCAGTACGCTTTGCTTCGTTTGTTAAAAGAGCCTTGCTAATAAGTGATTCTAGCACAACATAAGAAAAATTCATTTCCTTTAATTGTTCTTCTGTAAGGTTTGGAATATACGAAGCAAGACGTTGATATTGCTGATTATAAGCAGTTAAAAATTCTTGTTCAGTAATTTCATAATCGTCTACTTTTGCAACAATAGTTGATGGAGTGCTGTAATTGCCAATACCCCAAAAAATAAATACGAGAATAATTACCCCAAAAGCAACTTTTACCCATAGAGATTGAGAATTATTACGGATATTTTCTAACATGTAACTGTATCCTTAAATTATTTTATGTCTTTTTTTACAAAGTTTAAGAAGCCACCAGCATTGATGATAGCCCATTCTTTTTCAGTAATATCATTCTTGACTTTAATGCTTGTGCCATTATCAAGTTTTAGCTCGTTTTCACCTTGTAAAGTAAAGTTAGATAAATCTAAATGAGCCGCAGTATTCAACTTGAATAAATTATAATCAGCTTCATTTACAAATAAAAGCGGAATTATACCAAAGTTTACAAGGTTTGCACGGTGTATACGAGCAAATGATTGTGCCAATACCGCACGAACACCTAAATGACGCGGAGCAAGTGCCGCATGCTCGCGGCTAGAACCTTGACCATAGTTAGTTGTAGCAACTATAAGCCCATTCTTACCCTTAGCCTTAATCTCATCACAACGATTTGCAAAATTACTATCTACACGTTCAAATACATGGCGTGAAATAGCAGGAATATTTGAACGAAGTGATGTAATTTCTGCACCAGCAGGCATAATATGGTCAGTTGTAATATCAGCCCCTAAGCAAAGTGCCACTTCAAGACTAAGCTCTTTAGGTAAACCATCAAAAGTTTCAAGTGCAACAATGTTTGGGCCACGCTCAATTTCAACCGCTTCCCTTTTTGCCGCATCTGCTTCAGGATAATAGAAGTGATTTTTAATAGAAGGAACTTCTGCAGGAAAATCAGTAAATGGTACAGCTTCACCCCAAGTTGCAGGATCAGTAAAACCACCATGTAAACCACAAAATGCCGCTGTTACAGGACTTACTAAATACACATCAGCATCTTTCGTGCCTGAACGACCCTCAAAGTTTCTGTTAAATGTACGAACCGATACACCAGCAGACTTAGGCGAAGAACCCATACCAATACAAGGGCCACAAGAACATTCTAAAATTCTTACACCAGCATCAATTAAATCAGCAAGTTGCCCCTCCGTGCTAAGCATACGAAGAACTTGCCTTGAACCAGGTGATAAATTAACATCAGTCTTCTGATTAACCTGATTTCCCTTTAAAATATGTGCCACCGCAGAAATATCAGCATAAGAAGAGTTTGTGCATGAACCAATACAAACTTGGTCCACCAAAATACTTTCCTTAGCTAACTCTGCAATAGTCTTTACCTTATCAGGCATAGACGGACAAGCCGCCATAGGAACAATTTTAGCTAAATCTATTTCAATATATTCATCATAACTTGCACCACTATCAGCACTAAGTTCAACATAATCAGCCCCGCGACCCATAGCCTGCAAGAACTTCAAAGTTTCATTATCACTAGGGAAAATAGAAGTAGTTGCCCCAAGTTCCGCACCCATATTCGTAATAGTTGCACGCTCAGGCACAGTTAAACTCGAAACACCCTCGCCATAATATTCAATAACCTTGCCAACTCCACCCTTCACAGATAACTGCCCAAGCAAATATAAAATAATATCCTTAGCTTGTGCAAAACCTTGTAAAGCATTGATAAGCTTCACACCAACAACCTTAGGCATAGGTATCGTATAACCCAAACCAGCCATAGCTAAAGCAACCGATAAACCACCAGCCCCCATCGCTATCATGCCAATTCCGCCACCCGAAGGTGTATGACTATCAGAACCAAGCAAAGTCTTCCCAGGAATACCAAAATTTTCTATATGCAATTGATGGCAAATACCAGTGCCAGCAGGCGAAAATACCGCATTGTAATGTGCAGCAGTAGACTGCAAAAACCTGTGGTCATCAGGATTTTTAAAGCCCATCTGTATTGTGTTATGATCAACATAAGATAAAGATAACTCCGTCTTTACCCTATCAACCCCTAAAGCCTCAAACTGCAACCAAGCCATAGTGCCAGTAGCATCTTGCGTTAAAGTTTGATCAATTCTTATATTAATCTCCTCACCATGAGGAATTTTTGTAATATCAGCATCACTCAATAAATGCCCTTGCAAAATCTTCTGCGTTAGATTCATTTTTTTACCACTCCATAAAAAATAAAGTCACAAAATACTACCTTTTATACGCCTAATCGTCAACTTTTATTTACAAAGCAAAACTATTTGAGCTTTTGAATTTCTTGGGGGAAAGAAGAAACCATGTTTTTGAAAAAACAAGGTTTC
>CAYJFV010000098.1:0-6537 GCA_964369275.1 uncultured Desulfovibrionaceae bacterium | reverse complement strand
AAAAAATCAAATACGCATAGAACAAGCAAAGCTGTTCATGCAGTAAATAAAAAATGAAGGAAGTGACTTAATATAGTTAATTTTGCTATAAATACATAAATCAGCTTAAAACTGCCTTAGAACACAAAGAGTTGCAATTTTGCAAAAAATAGGTTATAGCTTTAAGGCTATAGCGAAAGTATCGGTTTTTATTGACTATATTACTTTACAAGCTTTTTTACTTTATGGTTTGATATTGAGGTGTTTGGATGTTTGCATTTATTGTAAGAAGAACTATCCAAGCTATAATAGCACTAATGGTTATTAGTGTAATTGGCTTTGGGATAAAATACTCTTTTGGTGACCCCGTTCGAGAACTTGTGGGTGTTTCTGTTTCTGTTGAAGAGCGTGAAGCTTTGCGTGACGAATTAGGATTAAATGACCCATTACTTACGCAGTGGTGGAGATTTGTAAGTAATGCTGTTCAAGGCGATTTAGGAACTTCATATATTTATAGAAGACCTGCCCTTGATATCATTATTGAAAAAGCACCTGCTACTTTGGAACTAGTTATAGTTTCATGTATTATGATTATAGTTAGTTGTATTCCCGCGGGTATATACAGTGCAATAAAACCCAAAAAGCTACTATCACGTGCTATTATGGCAATTTCTGTTATTGGTGTTTCCATACCTGTATATTTAATTGCTATTATATTTATATTTTTCTTTGCGGTAAACTTAGGCTGGCTTCCTGCTTATGGGCGTGGGGCAACGGCTTTTATTGGCGGTTGGGAAACAAACTTTGCTTCATGGGGTGCATTTAAACATATTTTAATGCCTGCAATTTGTTTATCTATTATTATGCTTCCATTGTTTATACGTCTTATACGTGCTGAAATGGTTGAAGCTATGCAAACAGAATATGTAAAATTTGCAAGAGCTAAAGGTATTCCTGAACGTCAAATTATTACAAGGCATGCATTTAGAAACGCATTATTGCCTGTTATTACTATGGGTGGTGTACAAATTGGTACAATGATTGCCTATACAATTCTTACAGAAAGTGTATTCCAGTGGCCAGGCTTAGGTTTTATGTTTATTTCTGCTGTTAATAGAGCAGATACGCCTATGCTTGTTGCCTATTTACTATTCTGTGGTGTTGTATTTGTGGGCGTTAATACTATTGTTGATATCATTTATGGTCTTGTTAATCCTATGGTTCGTATAGCAGGTAGAAAATAATGTCGAAATTTAAAAAATTCTTAGATTCTGATTTTTGGTATTCGTTTAAAAAAGATAAAGTTGCGGTAGTTAGTGCTATTACTGTAATTATTCTTTTTTTCAGTGCTTTTGCAGCTCCAATTATTGCACCGCATGACCCTTATGATCAAACCACACTAAATATTATGGACGCAGAATATCCACCAGTTTGGATGGAAGATTCTGACGAACGCTTTATTCTGGGAACGGACGACCAAGGGCGTGATATTTTATCAGCCATGCTTTATGGTATGCGAGTATCGCTTATTATTGGCTTTGGTTCAGTTGTTTTACAAGTTCTTTTAGGCGTTGTTATTGGGCTTATCGCTGGCTATGGCTCGTCGCGAGTAGATAACTTGCTTATGCGTGTAGCCGATGTACAGCTTTCTTTTTCTTCCTACATGATAGCCATTTTCTTTGGTGCTATTATTATGACAGTAGTTGGCGTTAGTGGCTATGAAAGGGTTGCAGTTCCTTTTCTAATTTTGGTTATTGCTATTTCTGAATGGCCAAAAATTGCAAGAACTGTGCGTGGTTCTGTGCTTGCGGAAAAAAGAAAAGAATATGTTGAAGCGGCACGCGTAGTTGGTTTTTCATCTACACGTATAGTATTTCGTCATATTTTGCCTAACTGTTTAACACCTATTCTTGTTATATCTACCTTACAAATTGCACAAGCTGTTATGACTGAGGCGGCTTTATCTTTCATTGGTTTGGGCATGCCTGCTACTCAGCCATCATTAGGAACTCTTATTAGAGCTGGATTTGACTTCTTCTTCTCTGGTTTTTGGTGGATTACCCTATTCCCTGGCATGCTACTTGTTGCATTATCGCTTTCAATCAACCTACTTGGTGACTGGTTGCGTGATTACTTAAATCCAAAAATTTACAAAGACTAGAGGTTGATATGTCAGAAAATAAAGACTTTCCTCTTTTAGAAGTAAAAAACTTAACTGTTGAATTTGCTATGCGTCGTATGTCGCTAACAGCAGTAAATAATATATCTTTTACTTTAAATGCAGGCGAAAGATTAGGGCTTGTAGGTGAATCTGGTGCAGGTAAATCTGTTACTGGTTTCTCGCTTATCAACCTTATTTCAAAACCAGGTTATATTACTAAAGAATCTTCCATACTTTACGATGGCTTAGATATTGTAACTGCTTCTGAAAGCACCTTACAAAAACTAAGAGGCGATAGAATTGCAATGATTTTTCAAGACCCAATGATGACGCTAAACCCCGTGTTCACTATTGGCGACCAAATGCGTGAAACTTTATTTGCTCATAGAAAAATGAATAAAAAAGAGGCAGATGAAATAGCTATCGACTGCTTAAAACGCGTGCATATTCCATCACCTGAACGCAGATTAAATCAATATCCACACGAACTTTCTGGCGGTATGCGTCAGCGTGTAGTTATTGCTATTGCTCTTTTACTAAACCCTGCTCTTATTATTGCAGATGAGCCAACTACTGCACTTGATGTTACTATTCAAGCCGAAATTATGGAACTTCTGCTTGAGCTTTGCACCAAGAATAATATGGGGCTAATTCTTATTACGCACGACCTTGGTGTAGTTTCGCAAGTAACACAAAAAATTGCTGTTATGTATGCAGGTAAAATTGTAGAAACTGCGGATACTAATTTTATTATTAATGAGCCTGCTCACCACTACACAATGGGATTAATTAACGCTTTACCACAAGGTAAAATTTACGGAAAAGCTGGCGTTCGTCAAAGATTAAACCAAATTCCAGGTGTTATGCCTTCGCTTACTTCAATTCCAACTGGCTGTGCTTTTCACCCTCGCTGTGAAGCTTGCCAAGAACTTTGCACAAAAGAAGTTCCACAATTGCGTGAAGTGAAAGCTGGGCATTTTGTTGCTTGCCATTATCCATTAATATCACAAGGTTAATATATGAATACTTTACTTTCTTTAAATAATGTAGTGAAACACTTTGATATATCGGGCGGTATTCTTGACCAACTAAAGTTTAGTTCATCAGGTGTTACGCGTAAACAAACTGTTGTGCATGCGGTAAACTCTGTATCATTCGATATTGAAGAGGGCGAAACTTTATCAGTTGTAGGCGAATCTGGCTGTGGTAAAAGTACATTAGCTAGAACTGTTATTCGTCTATATAAGCCAAATAGCGGCGAGATTTTATACCGCGGTAACGATATTTCTAAATTGAATGATAAAGAAATGCTGCCCTACCGCAAAAAAATGCAAATGGTTTTTCAAGATCCTTATGCTTCGCTAAACCCTCGTATGAAGGTTAAAACAATTCTTGAAGAACCTGTACGCTTCCATAACCCACAACTTTCGCAAAAAGATGTTGAAATGAAAGTTATTGAAGTTATGGAACAAGTTGGTATTTCTCCGCAATGGGCAAACCGCTTCCCTCACGAATTTTCTGGCGGACAAAGACAACGTATTTCCTTAGCTCGTGCCTTAGTGGTAGACCCTGAATTTATCGTTGCAGATGAACCTATTTCTGCACTAGACGTTTCTATTCAAGCTCAGGTTCTAAACCTTATGATGGACTTGCAAGAACAACGTAAGCTTACATACTTATTTATCTCACACGATTTATCTGTGGTAGAACATATATCTTCGCGTGTTGCGGTTATGTACCTTGGTTCACTTTGCGAACTAGCACCAGCAGAAGAACTTTTTGAAAACCCTAAGCACCCGTATACTCAAGCATTATTATCTTCAATTCCAAACTTTGGCGTTGACCCTACAAACAGAATTAGACTAGAGGGCGAAGTGCCTACCCCTATTAATTTACCAACTGGCTGTGTGTTCCATGGTAGATGCCGCTACGCAATGCCACGATGTTCACAAGAAATACCGCAAGCAAAAAAGGTAGATAATACTATTATTGCATGCCACTTAATGGATAAATAATATAATTATTTACTCCTCTTCCCAATTACAACTTTTCTTTTTTCCTTTTTTTCTCTCCGAGGGCTTAGGGAAGGTCAATTCCCTAAGAACCCACGTCATCAACAATGCCCTTGAAAAATGCAAGCATTTCTCAAGGGCATTCTCTCTTCCTTTACTGCATACATAATATCTTCTCTATATACATTTTCGTGGCTAAGGTGATTAATGGAAGTTGGACTAGGAAATGGCAGTCAAGTACAAAAGACAATACGTGCAACACTTGCTACCGCAAGTGAGAAAAGGCAGATGTAGAAAATACTAAACTTTCTCACTTGTGTAACAAGTGCTGAAATTTCACACTAAAGCAACTTACCATTCTCTAGTCCAACTTCCATTAAACGCCTTAGCCACGAAAATATAACTAGAAATTACTTAGTGTAAGCGATGAAAAGGAAAACAAAATTGCTTCGCAATTTTGTTGACGTGGGTTCTTAGGGACTGTCCGCCCCTAAGCCCTCGGAGAGAAAAAAGAAAAATTTTAAGCCCACTTATGTTAGAATATTGCCCACTTGTAAAAAGTAACTAGCAATTTGAAATGATATGTGCAAATATCTTTCTAGCGAATAGGAATTTAGGATTTGTTTCTAAAATATTTTCATACACAAATATTATTTATAAAGGATTTTATATGGTTAATCTAACTGAACAATTACAACAATGGCATGAAGAAGAGGAATATCAAAAAATAGTTGATAGAATTTCTTCACTTGATAAAAGCGAACTTACAGACGAAATTCAAGGGCAATTAGCAAGAGCCTATAATAATATTGGCGGTTTAGATAATCTATACAAGGCTGTTGATATTCTTATTTCTCTTGAAGGAAAAATAGACGAAGCCATTCGCCTTTATCGCCTAGGCTATAGCTATGTGTTTTTAGATAAAGATGCCCTAGCTATAGAAACCCTAACTAAAGCTTTAGAACTAAACCCTAACGATGAAGACAGCCAACAACTTATTGAAATTTCGCAAGAAAAACAAAATTTTCCAAGCTTTTCAATTCCTTTTGCTACACGCGTAAAAGAAGAATGGGCATTATTTGTACAACATGAAGAAGAGCTTAGAAAACAAATGGCTTTAGGTAATCCAAGCGATGATTTACTTGAAGCTATTAGCGATATATTCAGATTTGAAAATATTCTTTGTGAACTTTCACATGGTGAAAAGCCTGAACTTATTTTCACAGCAGAAGGCAGTGCTCAAATGCTACCACTTATAAAATATTTAGTGGAGAATGCACCAAAACAAATTAGCGACAACTGGAATTTATTTGTAGGTAGATACCCAACAACTGTTGATGGCTTTACTTTTACAATTGGTGAAGACACTATTGATGCCTCTAAAGTTCAAGCATGGATTAACCATGAAGAAGGTAAAGGTACTGTTGAAGTTCAAGTTTATTTCGATAACTTAGAACTAGACACTGAAGATGAAGAATATAAAGCTCTTTGGTATGCAACTATTCTGCTAGACCACTATCTAGGTGAAATTGTTCATGCTTACACTGTAAACAATTGCCTTGTGCTTCAAGCCCCTAAAGACGATAAACCACTAAAACTTATAGAACTTAGTGCAGCAATAGCTAAACTTGGTATTGAAACTGACCCACAAGACTATCTTGATAATTTACCAATCTTTGAATTTTCTGCTGAACCTAAAGAAGAAAGCGAAGTAAAACGTGATGATGTATTCTATGGCAACACTTCTTTTCCTAACTTGCTAGACGAATTAAGAAATGGCGAAGAAGATGTAGTAAACACTTGGTATGAACACGGTGCTACACCTTGCTTCTTTGTATTTAGCTTATCTCCATTTATTGATGATAATAATAAAATTGCTGGTGCGAATGAATTTATAAAAGCTATGAATGAAGCAATTGGCGAAGAACATGGTACATCTATTGGTATAGCCCTTGGCGATTACCTTTATATGGACTTCTTAACTTGGGATTTTGCGGCATTTATAAGTAAAGCGGTTGATGTAATTCGCGAAAATTCAACAATTGAATTTGCCGTGCTAGACTTCTTTAGACAAGAAGCCGCTCCCCTTATTATTAAAAATTCAGAAAATGACAACGATGATGATGACGACGATGAATAAATTATAAAACTATGGGCAGGTAGCAATTACTATCTGCCCATTTTTATTTAGGAAATAGCATGATTGACACAACAAATATACAAGATATAAAAGCTTTTCATAAAATAAGTGATACGTTAATAAGTTCAGGGCAACCTACAGGTTCACAATATGAAAGGCTAAAAAAAGCTGGTGTTGAAGTAGTAATAAATGTGCAAAGGCTAAACCCACCAAGCGATCAGCCCGATTTTTCTGCTATATATAAC
>CAYJFV010000097.1:0-6572 GCA_964369275.1 uncultured Desulfovibrionaceae bacterium | reverse complement strand
TATATTGTACATTTTTGCAAAGTCATATCCAAGAACAGATTATTATGATAGCAAATAGTAGTACAGCACAACCCAATATAAGCCCTTTTAATATCGAACGTATAAAAATTTTTTCCAATCATCAACTAATAGCTAAATTTAATGAAATATTAAGTGAAAGTATCAGTCGAATTTTATCTCTTCAACAACAAAACCAAAACTTAATCAAACAAAGAGATTTATTACTTCCACGTCTTTTAAGTGGAAAGTTAGAGGTGTAGAATGAACTACTTATCAGAAGCGAAAGAAGCTATCGACACTCTAAATAAACTTGTTAAACTTCAAAAGCAAAAAGTTTCTCCAAGTCGTGAAGAAATGATAAATGCCCTTATTGAAGCCAAAAATCATGCTCCACTTGATATTACAGCCATTGAATTTTTACAAGGCGACAGATACTTTATGTCATGGGATAGTTTTTCTGACGCAGATTTATACAGAAAACTTTCACAATATCAACAAGGCTTAAATGCCTATCTTATACGCAAAACTGGACAAAATATTCTTGATAGTATAAAATAAAACTATTAACTATACCTTGGAGTATGCGTATGAGAGAGCAAGCAGAAAACTATTTAAAGCAGGCATTAAATAACCCCAATGCAACTTTTCGTGACGGACAATGGGAAAGTATTGAACCACTTTTAAGCAACAATAAGCTTCTTGTTGTTCAACGTACAGGCTGGGGAAAAAGTATGGTATACTTCCTAGCAACTAAATTGTTACGTGAACAAGGACGAGGGCCAACTCTTCTTATTTCTCCTCTCCTTTCTTTAATGCGAAATCAAATTGAAGCTGCTGCAAGAATAGGTGTGGTTGCTCGCACAATTAATAGCTCTAATACTGTTGATTGGGAAGTAATAGAAAATGAATTGCTTGCGAATCAAGTAGATATCTTATTAATTTCTCCTGAACGTTTAGATAATTCTGATTTTATGAATAATGTTTTAGCTCATATCGCTCATAATATAGGTTTATTCGTTGTAGATGAAGCGCATTGTATTTCTGATTGGGGGCATGATTTTAGGCCAGATTATAAAAAAATTATACGTGTGCTACAAAGTTTACCCACTAATATTAGTATATTAGCTACTACTGCTACAGCAAATAACCGTGTAGTAACAGACATTCAAGCTCAACTAGGACAAAACACTATTCTACAGCGTGGTACACTTACACGTGAAAGCCTAAAATTGCAAAACATAAATATGCCTAGTGCTACTGCTAGAATGGCATGGTTAGCACAAACTATTCCTACACTACCAAGTAGTGGAATTGTTTATACTCTAACTCAGCAAGATGCAGAAAATATCACGGAATGGTTAAACCAAAATAATATTTTATCACGTGCATACCACGCAGGTGTTGAAAACAGGGAAGAATTAGAGCAACAATTACTCAACAACCAAATTAAGGTTTTGGTTGCAACTGTTGCACTTGGTATGGGTTTTGATAAGCCAGATTTAGGCTTTGTTATCCATTATCAGCGTCCATCTTCTGTTGTTCATTACTATCAGCAAGTTGGGCGTGCAGGGCGTGCTGTTGACGAGGCTTTTGGTATTCTTCTTTGTGGTGAAGAAGATGATCGTATAGCAGACTATTTTATCAAAAGTGCTTTTCCACCGCAACAGCATATACGCGAAATTTTAGAAGCACTTAATAATTCAAGTAGTGGATTATCTATTACAGAAATGCAAAGAGTTATAAATTTAAGCAAAGGGCAAATAGAAAAAACTATTAAATTTCTCAATACCGAATCGCCCTCACCAATTACAAAAATTGATAAAAAATGGAGTTCTACTGCTACAGCAAATAACTATCAAATTGATCAGCAATATATCGACTCTATTACGAATATTAGACGTGCTGAACAGGCTCAAATGCAAAGCTATATGTCGCATACAAATTGTTTAATGAACTTCTTACAACGTTCGTTAGATGACCCTAGCCCAAGTGTATGTGGTAAATGCAAAAACTGTAAACCAGAACTGTTATTAAACGAAAGTTTTAACCAAGACTTAGCAAATAACGCAAGTATATTTCTTCGTCGTAGTTATAAAGCTATAGAACCAAGAAAGCAATGGCCAGCTTCTAATATGTTTGAAGTATCTGAATTAGCAGGATATAAGATTACTGAAAATCAGCGTCCACAAATTGGGCGTTCGCTTAGCTTATGGCGTGATGCTGGTTGGGGCTCATTAGTTGCTCAAGGAAAATATGAAACAAATCACTTTTCAGATGAGCTAGTAAGTGCATGTGTTGAAATGTTGCAAGTGTGGAATCCTAATCCTGCTCCGCAATGGGTAACTTGTATTCCATCGCTTAAACGTCCTAATCTTGTGCCTGATTTTGCTCAAAGATTAGCTGATGCTCTCGATCTACCCTTCATTGCATGTATTGAAAAAATCAACGATAATCCAGAGCAAAAAAGTATGGAAAATGCTTTTCAAAAAGCCAAAAATTTAGATGGAGCTTTCAATATTAACGAAGATTTGCTTAATACTCAACCTTGCTTACTCGTTGATGATGTGATAGATTCAGGGTGGACATTTACTGTAGCCTCAGCCCTACTAATTAATAAAGGCTGTAGTACCGTATACCCTATGGCTCTTGCCCTTAACTCTATTAGGATAGATTAATTATGAATACTGTTATCACTGAAGATACCAAAGCTACCATACTGCTATGTGCAATACTTGGAAAAGACCGCACCGAAAAGCCACTTAGTCAAACAGAATACACTGCTCTTGATAAATGGCGCATGGCAGAAAATTTACGCCCCGCGGATTTACTGCAAAAAGATATTGCTAATACTGCCTCAATTGCTTCTGGGATACATTATGAAAAATTAGAAAAACTCCTTAATAGAGGTGTTCAGCTTGGTTTTTCAGTCGAAGAATGGCATAGAAACGGAATTTGGGTTATTAGCCGAAGTGATAAAGCCTACCCTGTACGCTTCAAAACTCACCTAAAAGATAAAGCTCCTCCCCTACTATTTGGTATTGGGAATAGCTCTTTATTACAAGGTGGGGGCGTAGGTATTGTAGGCTCTCGAAATGTCGATTCTAAGGGTGAAGCATTTACAAGCAAGGTTGCAAACTTATGTGCGGAAAATCTACTTCCTGTTGTTTCAGGTGGAGCAAGAGGGGTTGACCAAATAGCCATGAGTGCAGCTATAGAACACGGTGGTTTAGTCGTTGGTATTCTAGCAGAAAATCTTTTAAAGAAAAGTGTAGAGCCATATAACAGAAAAGCAATAGCTAACGGGCAACTTCTACTACTTTCACCTTATCATCCTAATGCACATTTTTCAGTTGAGCATGCAATGGGAAGAAATAAGCTGATATACGCGATGGCAGATTACGGGCTTGTTGTTAGTGCCGACTATAATAAAGGCGGTACTTGGACAGGTGCAAAAGAAGAACTTAGAAGAGAAAATGCACGCCCAGTCTTTGTACGTATTGAAGAAAATATACCTAGTGGTAATACTAAATTGCTTGAACTTGGTGCTTTAGAATGGCCAAATACACTTGATGAAAATTTAAAGTTACAGCTACATAATTTAGCTGAAACAAGAATACTACCTACAGCAAAACAAAAGAAAAAAGCAACTGAAATAACAAAAGAATTAAGCTTGTTTGACTCTTCACCCTTGCAAGAAACTCATCATAGTTCAAACATAGAAAAAGAACAAAAAAGCAATATGCCTATTGTTGAAGAGATTGTGGAAGAGAAAGTAGCCCCTATTGCTAATGTTTCAACTAATACCACTACTGTTACCGATTATAAACCTACAATGTATCAAGTTGCATTACCTTTAATTTTAACTGAACTTGACTCGCCAAAAGAACCAAAAGTTCTTGCTGAAATACTAGAAGTCAATACTGCACAGCTTAACGTTTGGCTGAAAATGGCAGTTGATGATAAAGTAATTAAAAAGCTATCTAAGCCTGTGCGATACCAAAAAAATACAAGTATTAAACAAACTTTTATGTGGCAATAAATATACAGGATTTCCCCTATGGCAAACTTTATTTCTGAAAATGATATAGAACAAGCTCTTCTTACAAAACTTGCAGAGCAAGGCTATAATATTATCAATTGCTATACACAAAATCCTGACGATTTAAACGACTTAAGCGATAGAACAAGCAAAAAACAAGTTGTTCTACCTACAATTTTAAAAGATAGCCTTAGAAAAATCAACCCGCATATCCCACACGACACAATAGAAAAAATATGTGAAGAACTTGCTAAAATCTCGCATAATGCTGATTTAGAAGCAATAAACTATAATAACTATCAGCAAGTTAGAAATGGTGTACAAGTTGAATACGAACTAGAGGGCAAGAAAAAAATTGAAAGACTTGAACTTATTGACTATGCAAACCCTCAAAACAATACTTTTACTGCCGTTTCACAGCTTTGGATTCAAGGCAAAATACATAAAAGACGCCCAGACATTATTCTTTATGTCAACGGTTTACCTTTAGTTTTTATTGAGTTGAAAAACTCTAATATCTCTGTGCAAAGTGCGTACAAGAAAAACTTAAAAGATTATCTCAAAGATATTCCTTATCTCTTCTATTACAATCAAATTTGTGTGCTATCAAACGGAATTGAAACTCGTTTAGGTTCTTTTAGTGGTGGCTATGAACACTTTTTCGAGTGGCTAAAAATTAAAAGCGAAAAAGAAAATCCCGATCGTATTGCCATAAAAGAGCAAGGCATAAGCTTAAAATATCTTGCTGAGGGCTTGTTACAAAAAGAAAACCTACTTGATTATATTGAAAATTTTATTTTATACAGCAAAAAAAGAAAAAAGCTTATAGCAAAAAATCATCAATATTTTGGTGTGAATAATGCCTTTGATGCCTTCCAAAACAGAAACGAACTAAAAGGCAAGCTTGGTGTTTTTTGGCATACACAAGGGAGCGGAAAAAGCTATTCTATGGTTATGCTTGCAAGAAAAATAAAACATAAACTTGCAGGAAATTTCACTTTTCTTATAGTTACAGACCGTGAAGATTTAAACAACCAAATATGGCAAAACTTTTGGCAGACTGACTTTATGCTAGCTGAAGAAGACGTTCGCCCAAAAAACAGCAAGCAATTACGCGAATTTCTAGGTACGAATAAATCTATTCTCTTTACTCTTATTCATAAATTTAGGTATGATAAGGGGAAAAAATACCCTATTCTTTCAGAACGCGACGACATTATAGTTATTGTTGATGAAGCACATCGTACTCAATACAAAGATTTAGCCGAAAATATGCGTGCAGGCTTGCCTAATGCTCAATATTTCGCATTTACGGGAACGCCTCTTCTTGGTTCAAAGAAGCTTACAAACTCATGGTTTGGCGACTATGTTTCTGAATATAACTTTGCTGAATCAATAAAAGATAATGCTACTGTTCCTTTGTACTACGTAAACGGAATGAAAGAAGTTCAACTTCAAAATGTGTATCTTGACGATGACTTTGCTGAAATTCTTGAAAATGAAGAATTGAACGATACAGAAAAGGAAAGACTCGAAAATCATTACGCAAAACAATTAGAAATCATAAAGCGTGACGAACGCTTAGAAGCTATTGCAAAGCATATTGCCTATCATTTCCCAAGACGTGGATTTTTAGGAAAAGGCATGGTTATTTCAGTCGATAAATTCACCGCTGTAAAAATGTACGACAAAGTTCAATACCAATGGCAACAAGAGATTTTAGAGCTTAATAAACAAATTGCTAAATCTCAAAATAAAGAAGAAAGGGAAGAACTAAAGCGTATTGTCGATTATATGCGTAAAGTCGAAATGGCGGTGGTCATCAGCGAGGAAGACAAAGAAGAAGAAAAGTTCAACCTCGCAGGTTTATCAATTAAATACCATAGGCAAAAACTAAATTCCGAAGATGAACACGGAAAAAGTATTGAGGACAATTTTAAAGATCCAAATCACCCACTTCAACTAGTTTTCGTTTGTTCTATGTGGCTTACAGGTTTTGATGCCCCTTCTGTATCAACTCTTTATCTTGATAAGCCAATGAAAGGGCATACGCTCATGCAAACAATAGCAAGGGCAAATAGAGTATATCCTGAAAAAACAAGTGGTACTGTTATCGGCTATCTTGATGTTTTTGCATCACTAAAGAAAGCTCTTGTCGACTATGCTTCAGATGAAAGCTCAGAGTGCCCTGTAAAGGAAGTTGAGCAACTTCACTCATTGTTAAAAGAAGCTATCACAAGTGCAAAAGAATTTTGCCTTACTAATAATATAGACTTATCTAAAGTTGTTGAAAATGACGATATTTTTGCTAATTTAGCAGATTTTCAAGACTTTGCAGATATTCTTACATCTAAAGACGACATCAAGAACGAATATAAAGTTTACGCAAATACTGTAAATTCTCTTTATGATGCTTTGAAGCCTGAAATATTCAAAATGGACTTTGATAAAAAATATAAAGAAGCTATTCTTTATCTGCAAGATATTATTGACGGCAGAGTTCGCCCTGAAAAGCTTGAAAGTGCAAAAGAAA
>CAYJFV010000096.1:0-6622 GCA_964369275.1 uncultured Desulfovibrionaceae bacterium | reverse complement strand
GGCGAGGGGAGAGAACTAAAGGGGGTGAATTTTGTTGATTTTTGCCTTGTTACACTAGAAAAGTGCATAAACTAAATATTTAAAAGCGATATTTCTTTACCCTTGTAAGGTAAAAATCACCCCAAAATGAAACCCCCTTTTGGTTTCTCCCCAGGAAAAAGAAAAAAATCTAAATAAGTACATCTACAGAAAATTTAATTAAATAAATTATTAATTGCATTATAAACAATCTTGATTTTGTTAAAATATTATGTAAAAATGTAATATGATTTCAAATTAAAGGGTGTATATTATGGAAATTTCAATAAGCAAAACTTTGTCGCCAAAACAAAAACCACAAACTAAGGAAGAATTAGGTTTTGGTAAAATCTTTACTGACCATATGTTTATTATGGAATATACTGAAGGTAAAGGCTGGCATGACCCTGCTGTCGTCCCTTATGGCCCTTTATTGCTAGACCCCTCAACTATGGTTTTTCACTATGGTCAAGAAATGTTTGAAGGCTTAAAAGCCTATAAAGCAAAAGATGGAAGAGTTCTTTTATTTAGACCAGATAAAAATATTGAGCGTGCAAACCGCACAAATGAAAGAATTTGCATTCCACAAATTCCTGAAGATATCTTCATGCAAGCTTTAAAAACTATTGTAGATGTTGATAGCGACTGGATACCTGAATGGGAAGGCACTTCTTTATATATTCGTCCATTTGTTATTGCAACCGACCCATATTTAGGTGTAAGACCCTCGCTTACTTACAAATTTATGATTATTCTTTCACCAGTTGGTGCATATTATGCAAGTGGTTTAGAGCCTGTAAAAATTTGGATTGAAGATGAATATGTAAGAACTATACGCGGCGGAATAGGCGAAGCTAAAACTGGCGGTAACTATGTTGCAAGCTTGAAAGCTCAAATTAAAGCACACGATGCTGGTTATTCTCAAGTTCTTTGGCTTGACGGTGTTGAAAAAAAATACATTGAAGAAGTGGGTGCAATGAACGTTTTCTTCAAAATTGGCGATACTGTTATTACTCCTGAACTTACAGGTAGCTTACTAGCTGGTGTAACCCGTGCAAGTTGTATTGAACTTTTACAAAGCTGGGGTGAAAAAGTTGAAGAAAGAAAACTTTCAGTTGATGAACTTATTGCAGCAGCAAAAAGTGGCGAACTAAAAGAATGCTTTGGTAGTGGTACTGCCGCAGTTATTTCACCAGTGGGTATTCTTCGCTATGGCGATGATGTGTATACAGTAGGCAATGGTGAAACAGGCGAGCTAAGCCTAAAGTTATATAATACCGTAACAGGTATGCAAAACGGAGAAGTTGAAGATACTTTCTCTTGGATTGTTAAAGTAAAATAATAGATTAAATAATATAAAAAATATAAGGGGCAAATATTATTATCTGCCCCTTATTTTATTTAATTAAAGTTTATGCAATAGTTTTCATTTATAATTAGAATAAGTCGCTATGCGTTCCAGTAGCGGTAAGAGTAAGCACAAGTACATTATTATCTATATAATAAATTAACAGCCAATCAGGTTCTATATGGCATTCTCTATGCCCTATCCAGTCGCCAATTAAAGCATGGTCTTTGTTTTTAGGTGGAAGTTTTTCACCTTTTGCTAGACGCTCTACAATATTTTGTAATTTTTGCGGGTCACAGCCTCTTTTGAGAACCTTTTTATATTGCTTTTTAAATTTTGAGGTGGTAGCAATTTTATACATTGGTGTTTAATTCCTCAAAAAGTTCAGCTACACTATTATATTTTTTATAAGAGGGGTCTTTAGCAATACGTTCAGCTTCAAGCATAGCTTCAATAGTTTCTTTATTAGGGCTTGGGGCTTTAAGTTCAAAGGGAATACGTCTTTCACGTACAACAGTTTTTGCAAAAAGTGTAAATGCACTTCCCATAGAAAGCCCAATTTCATCGCACAGGTTAGAAAAATCTTGCTTGAGTTTATCATCCATACGAATTGTTACATTTGTTGATGCCATACTAATCTCCTTTATAAAAATATAGTGCAAGTTTATATAAATGTCAACTTTTGCACATAATTTGCACTTATTATATATGATTTTATAAATAAAAAGGATGATAAATTTTTGATATAAATGTGACTAATCTCATATCAAAAGTTAATTTTATTTGTTAAAATTTACTTGCGAACAGTTCTTATTTAGGCTAAAAACATTGCTAGAACTTAACTAATTTTTTTAATTTTTTACATATAGGAAATAAATATGGATTTTTCATTTTTTCGTGGTAGACGTTTAAGACAAAGCCCACAATTACGCTCAATGATGCGTGAAGTTACCTTCTCTTCATCAAACCTTGTGATGCCTTACTTTGTGGTTGAACATAAAGACCCTAATTTTGTAAAGCCAATTCCTTCAATGCCTGGTCAATTCCAATACGGCATTAAAGCATTAGAAAAACACCTGGCTAAAGTTGTAGAAAAAGGCCTACAATCTGTTATTTTATTTGGTATTCCAGCTAAGAAAAATGCTACTGGAACAGAAGCATATAACCCTAAGGGCATAGTGCAAGAAGCTGTTAGAATGATTAAGAAAAACTTTCCGCACATCATTGTAATTACAGATGTTTGCTTATGTGAATATACCGACCACGGGCATTGCGGAATATTACGCAAATCAAAACAAGGTATGGTAATTGAAAACGATGCTACTTTGGAATACTTAGCTAATGTTGCACTATCGCATGCGGAAGCTGGTGCCGATATTTTAGCACCGTCTGACATGATGGACGGGCGTATTCTTGCTATGCGTACCGCTTTAGATGAAGCTGAAATGGGCTTTGAAAATATTCCTATTATGTCTTATGCGGTAAAATATGCATCTTCACTTTATGGCCCATTTAGAGATGCGGCAGAATCAGCACCGCAATCAGGCGATAGAAAAAGCTATCAGATGGATTTCTGCAATCAACGTGAAGCAATACGCGAAGCTAATGCGGATATCCAAGAAGGGGCAGATATGCTTATTGTAAAACCTGCTGGAATGTATCAAGATATTATTCATACTTTACATACAACTTTTGATACTCCTTTAGTTGCCTATCAAGTAAGTGGTGAATATTCTATGATTAAAGCGGCTTCTGCGAATGGCTGGCTTGATGAAGATGCTGTTATTTTTGAATCATTAATAGCTTTACGCCGCTCTGGTGCTCAGCTAATTATTTCATATTTCACTGAAGAATTGTTAATGAAAGGATATATATAAATGAATCACCCACATAGTGAACAAACACATATAGCTCATGGCAAACCTACTCACCCAGTAGATATGCCTAATTGTAGATTAATTGCATGGGAAGTAACCCGTTCTTGTAACCTTGCTTGTAAACATTGTAGGGCAGAAGCTCATATCGAACCTTATGAGGGCGAACTAAACACACAAGAAGCTAAAGATTTAATTGATACTTTTCCTGCAGTAGGAAACCCAATTATCATCTTCACTGGTGGCGACCCTATGATGCGGGCTGATGTGTATGAACTTGGTGCGTATGCAAAATCTAAGGGATTACACCCAGTTTTATCTCCAAATGGAACACTTATCACACCAGAAACTGCTAAAATGATTAAAGATGCTGGCTTTGGTAGATGTTCAATTTCTATTGATGGTAAAGATGCACAGTCGCACGATGATTTTAGGGGAGTACCTGGTTCATTTGAAAAATCGCTTCAAGGTATACAATATTTGAAAGATGCAGGGGTAGAATTTCAAATAAACACTACTGTAACAGCTTCAAATTTACATACTTTTAAAGAAATATTTGAATTATGCGAAAGTTTAGGTGCTGTAGCATGGCATATTTTCTTGCTTGTACCAATGGGAAGAGCTAGCGAATTAGAAAATGAAGTTATAAGTGCAAAGCAATATGAAGATGTGCTACATTGGTTTTATGGCTTTAGAAAAACAACTAATATGCATCTAAAAGCTACTTGTGCCCCACATTATTACCGTATTATGCGTCAAAAGGCACATGAAGAAAACATACCAGTAACAAGAGAAAACTTTGGTATGGACGCTCATACTCGTGGTTGCCTTGGTGGTATTGGTTTTTGCTTTATTTCACACGTTGGGCAAGTACAGCCTTGCGGATACCTTGAGCTGGATTGCGGTAATATTAAAAAAGATCCTTTCCCTGAAATTTGGAAAAATTCTAAAATTTTCAATCAGTTTAGAGATCAATCTACCTATGAAGGTAAGTGCGGTATTTGTGAATACCATAAAGTATGTGGCGGTTGCCGTGCAAGGGCTTTTTCTATGAGTGAAAACCACTTAGCACCTGAACCTTTATGTTTATACGAACCAAAAAAAGGAAAAAAAGCTGATTAATATCAGAGGTTAATATGGCTATACGCAAAATTATAGAAATAGATAAAGAAAAGTGCGATGCGTGCGGGGCTTGTATTCCCTCTTGTGCAGAAAATGCTCTTTTTATAGAAAATAATGAACTAAAAATTATTGAAGATAGACTTTGTGACGGCTTAGGTGCGTGTTTAAATGCATGCCCTAAAGACGCACTAAAGCTTATTGAACGTGAAGCGGCTGATTATGATCATGCAGAAGTTGAAAGACGTAATGCTTGCCTATCAAGCCAAGAAATAGCACCTAAAAAAGGCTGCCCTTCATTACAGGAAGTTTCACCTAAGCAAGATATGCTTCAAACATATACTGAAAATAGTGCAAAATTAGAAGAAGGTAAGGGCAATACAAATTGGCCAGTAAAGCTTGCTTTAGTTTCGCCAAAGGTTGCCTTTATAAAAGAGGCTAAGCTTTGCATTGCTTCAGATTGTTCTGCTTTTGCATGCATGAGCTACCATAAAAGATATACGAATGATAGAGTAAGCTTAATTGCCTGCCCTCGTTTAGAAAATAAAGATGCAATGGTAGAAAAGCTAGTTGAAATTCTGCACGCTTCAAATACTAAAGATATATCAATTATCCGTATGGAAGTGCCTTGCTGTGTGCTAGTTGAATTGGTAGATAAAGCAATAAAACAAAGCGGATTAGAAGGTATAAAAGTTCAAGTTCATATAGTTACACGCGACGGTAAGGAACAAATGCCAAAACTTTTTGGCGGTATGTAATCTATAATAAAAGAGGAAGATATGTATAAAGAAAATACTTTAATAAAATCTGTTGGTAATACTCCTATAGTGTATTTACCTAATTTTTCTAAAGAATATAATGTAAATATCTTCCTCAAGCTTGAAGCAAAAAACCCCGGTGGTTCTATTAAAGACAGGGTAGCCTTTAGAATGATTGCAAATGCAATAAAAGAAGGTAAAATTTCTGCTAATGGAACATTAATTGAGCCAACAAGCGGTAATACTGGTATTGGGCTTGCCCTTTTTGCAAGATTTTTTGACTTGAATACTATATTAGTTATGCCTGAAAGTATGTCGCTTGAAAGGCGTAAACTTTTGCAAGCTTATGGTGCTAAATTAGTGCTTACTCCCGCTAAAGAGGGTATGAAAGGGGCAATTGAAAAAGCAATTGAATTAGCAAAACTAACTGAAAATAGCTTCTTGCCTGATCAATTTTCTAACCAAGCTTGTGTTGATGCTCATTACGAAACAACAGCGGTAGAAATAGATAATTATTTTACTAAGAATAACTTGAAGTTAAATGCATTTTTTGCAGGTGTGGGTACTGGTGCTACTATTAGTGGAATAGGGAAGTATTATAAAGAAAAATATAATAATTCTACACAAATTATTGCACTAGAACCAAGCACTTCTGCAGTTCTTAGTGGAAATGCAGCGGGTAGCCATGGCATACAAGGTATTGGTGCTGGCTTTGTACCTAAGAATTTTCATAGAGAAGTTGTTGATAATATAAAACAAATTTCCACAGAAACAGCAATTGAATACGCAAAAAAACTTATGCAAATTGAAGGTATTTCTTGTGGTATTTCTACAGGGGCAAATATTGCTGGCTTGCTAGAATATGCAAAAGAAAATTCAAATAAATCTACCTCTCAAGAGCTTAATCTCTTGACAATAGCATGTGATTCGGTTGATAAATACCTAAGCACAGCTTTATGCGAGTAAATTTTGCATTTATGCAATAAGGATATTTATGGAAATTTCAACTAAAAGTATTAGTATAATTGATGATATTACTGAAGAATTATGCTCTGCCGAGCTTTTATCAGGCGTATTACATAAAAATGAATGTAATGCCCCAATGCCCTCAACAGAGTGTTTAGTTGAAATAGTAGATAGGTTAAAAGCTATTTTATTTCCTGGTTATTTTGGTACTTCAAAAATTCATACTGAATCAATACGTTACCATGTTTCAGCCTCATTAGATTCAGTTTTTCGCTTGCTTACAGAACAAATTAGACGCGGGGGCTGTTTTGCATGTGCCGACTATGCTAAAGACTACCCAGCAAGTGCAAACCCCTCAAGCGAATTAGCTATAAAATTTTTACAAAAACTACCTGAAATTCGCAGATTATTAGCAGGCGATGCTCAGGCCGCTTATGAAGGCGACCCTGCTGCAAGCTCTGCTGGTGAAACAATTTTTTGTTACCCCTCAATGCTTGCTTTAACTCACCATAGAATTGCACATGAATTATATAAGCTAA
>CAYJFV010000095.1:0-6671 GCA_964369275.1 uncultured Desulfovibrionaceae bacterium | reverse complement strand
CTTTTGTAAGCCAATAGCCCAAAATATGCACTTCACCTGTTGTATGTCCACTACTTAGTTCAATGCCTTTAATTAGTTCTATACCAATTTCATTAGCTTTTTGCTGAGCTTTTTCAATACCGCCAAAATTATCGTGATCAGTAAGTGCAATTGCACTTAAGCCTGATTCTTTGGCTTTGAGCATTAATTCTTCAGGAGTATCCGTACCATCAGATGCAGTGGAATGGGTATGCAAATCTATAATTCTTTCCATGATACTCCAGTAATATATTAGAGATTAGGTGTAATATCTAAATCCTCATCAATATTTTTACAAGCCACTTTTGTAGAACGGTATGCAATGCGTTCAATAGCACTGATACTATCAATAAATAGACGTTCAGCTTGTGGATTACTTGAACCCTCGCAAACTGTTATCATTGCAGTAGTTCTAAACTTAATTTCTTCTTTTCTTAACTGTTTTGCAATTGCTTTTACTTCTTCTTTGGTTTCTGCTTCTTCAGTAAAAGCAGAAAAAGCTAGATGATATGCTTTACATGCTGTTTTATACATACTATGTAATTCTTCAACTAATTCAGCCTTATACTTTGCATCAGAAGATTTTTGATATTTATGGAATTTGATTAAATCAGAGGCTTTATCACCAATTCTTTCTAAATCGCTTGAAACTGAAACGTAAGCATACAATGTGTGTACAACTTCATCAGGAATTGCAGATTGCATAATAGATGAAGCATACTCGTTAATTGAGTGATATAACAAGTCTACTTTATCTTCTAACTCAAGAGCTTCAGAAATTTTCTTTGGATTGTTTTTGAACAAAACTTCTTCTACAGCATGAAGAAGTTCATGAGTGGTAGTTGCTAAGTGTTTACATTCGTTATTCACAGCGTTAACAGCAACAATAGGTGAAGTATCAATAAGTTTAGTATCTAAATAAAGAGGACCAGCTTTTTCAATGGCAACTTCATCTGGAATAACCTTTTTGATTAATCTTGAGAAAATACCTGTAAACGGTAGAAATATAAGAGTATTACATACGTTAAATAATGTATGAGCATTTGCTATTTGGTGGGTAACATGTTCAGACGTACCAACAATAAATGGTAAGTATACTGGCATAAGCGGTAGGAATAAGCACACACCAAAGAAGTTGAACAGAACGTGTGCTGCACAAGTTTGTTTTGCTGCTCTATTTGTACCAATTGATGCAAGAATTGCAGTAATTGTTGTACCTATATTATCGCCCAAAATAATTGGAATAGCCGCCTCAATTGGTAGTATTCCTTGAGCTCCTAAAGCAATAGTTAAGCCCACAGTTGCCGAACTTGATTGAACAAGTAAAGTAAGTACAGTGCCAGCAAGCACACCAAGTAAAGGATTATGTGAAAACATAATAAAAATATCTTGTCTATCACGTAAGAAATACATTGCATTTTCCATAGTTTGCATACCAATAAACAGCAAACCAAATGCAAGCAAACCATTGCCTAAATATTTATAAAATTCGCCTTTAAAGAAGAAGTTCATAAATACACCAACAGTTACGAATAAATATGCAAAATCTTTTACTTTAAAGGCAATAATTTGCCCTGTAACTGTAGTACCAATATTTGCACCCATAATTACGCCAATTGCTTGTTGTAGGCTCATAAGCCCTGCATCAACAAAGCTTACCGTCATAACAGTTGTTGCGGAACTTGACTGCAAAAGCACAGTTACAAAAGTACCTACAAATACGCCAAGAACAGGTGTTTTGGTTAGTGCATGTATAAGTGAGCGGAGTCTATTACCTGCTAATGATTGTAATGATTGACTAATAAGTTTAATGGCGAAAAGGAAAATACCAACACCGCCAAGTAACTGAATTATACTTTGACTAGTCATAAAAACTCCGAAATTATAAAAAT
This sequence comes from uncultured Desulfovibrionaceae bacterium, assembly GCA_964369275.1. GTDB lineage: Bacteria > Desulfobacterota > Desulfovibrionia > Desulfovibrionales > Desulfovibrionaceae > CAYJAZ01. The sequence goes on along the minus strand of CAYJFV010000095.1, from coordinate 4,761 downwards.
AAAATGTCACATAATTGTAACACAAAAATGTTCAAAAGATGTAACATAAGATTTAGTATATTTCAAATTAAATTATCATTAATTTAAATAAAATAAAATTGAATATATATAACTAGTTAGTGATATTTTTAGTCTAGTGTAACAAAAGCTTTCAATATAGTTTTCACACCTATATTTTGAAAGTTGATTTTATATTTGTCATTATCGACTTCTTCAAGTATTTTTCCACGTCCAAAAATTTTATGGGTACAGTAGCCAAACATTTTTTTTTGCCCAGTATTTGCAGTAACACTATCATTTTTTTCTTGCTTAGGTGGCGTAAATACGGCATTTGCAACAGGTTTAAACTCATTATGTTTGCCAAAGCTTGCTTTTTCTCTATTATATGATGGAGCAAAAGCGTAGTCATCTAGCGGGTTACGATATTTTTCAGTAGGTTTAGTATTTAAAAATACGCCACCGCCTATATTTTCTTTATATTCATCGTAGCCATCACGCGGAATTGAGTAAATAAAGGGCGAAGGCATTGCATTTTCAAAAGATTGGCTTTGCCTATGGTAAAGGCTTGAGGGGACAAATAAAGCTAAAGATTTTCTTGCACGAGTACACGCAACATACATAAGACGGCGTTCTTCTTCAAAATCTTCTTCTCTTGTCATTGAAAGACGTGATGGGAAGCGTTCTTCTGCTAAATCCATAATTAAAACATTATCCCATTCTAGCCCCTTAGCGGAGTGTACGGTTGAAAGCGTAATTTTTGAAGCACTTTCGTCATCTTCTTCGCCTGGGTCTAGCACTAAGTCGGAAATAAACAAGTCTAAGTCTTTGTATTCCATTGCAATACCAAGAATTTCTTCAAGCCCTTGCAAGCGTTTTGGATAATCATCTGGGTAGAGGTGTTCCACATGTGGCTTATATTTTTCAAGAATTGTATTTAGTACCTTTAGCAGTAAACCGTTGGTTTCACCTGTATTTTGAGAATAAAGAGTACGCAAATTATTCACACATTTAATATCTTCGTGTAAATCGGGGTACTTTTCCATTTGTTTATTAAATTTTTCAATTTCGCCGCTAAGGCTAAGTTCATAAATTTTTTGTGCTGTTTTTTCGCCCACACCTTTTGCAAATGAAGCAAGACGTTTAAAAGCAATGCTATCTTGCGGATTATTAATTAAGCGAGCATAGGCAAGAAAATCTTTCACATGAGCGGCTTCTGTATATTTTATACCACCAACTTTTTTAAAATCTATACCAAACTTTTTTAGCTCTAATTCAAGGTGAAAAGCATGAAAGCCAGAGCGGAAAAGAACAGTAATTTCAGTAGGTTCATTGTTTAATAATAAGTCTTGTATATATTGCCTTGCTACTTTTGCTTGCGAAATGTCGCTTGAAGTTTTGTACATACGTACAGGTGCAGTTATTAAAACATCTGATTTAGTTGAAAATAAGTGCTTTTTATAACCCTCGCTTGCTTGTGAAAGCACAGCATTTGCAACATCAAGAATTGGTTGATACGAGCGATAGTTTTCTTCAAGATAAATTGTTTCTGTATTAGGGAAAATCTTAGGAAAATCTAATATATTTCTTACGGTTGCACCACGAAAAGCATAGATTGACTGTGCATCATCGCCAACAGCCATAACATTACCGTTATTGCCTGCTAAGTGCCTGATAATTCTTGATTGTACCTTGTTAGTATCTTGATATTCATCAACCATAACATAGGGGTAGTAGTCTTGATAATATTTTAGAACGTGCGGTTCTTCTGTAAATAGAGTATCTAGTTCAAAAAGTAAGTCGTCGTAATCGTACAAAGCTTTTGTTTTTTTGTAGTTATAATAGGCTTTTGCAAGACTTTCTAGCGAGTCTTCATAAGGGAGTAAATGCTGAGCTTCACGTTTTAGTAAACTTCCAATACTTGTTTCTTTATTTCTTGCTTTTGAAAGAAGCGAAATAATAGCGGCAGATTTTGGAAAAGATCTATCACCTTTACCAATTTTTAGTTCATCTTTGCAGTGGGCAATTGCTGAACTTTGGTCGGGGCTATCAAGCAGGGTAATACCTCCGCTTTTATTATCTGAAAATCTTAAACAAAATTGAGGGTGTTGGCGTAGCACAGATATAGCAAAAGCGTGGAAAGTGCCTGAACGCATTCCTCGCATATCTTGGCTTGTAAGAAGTGAAGCACGCTCTAGCATTTGAGCCGCAGCTTTACGCGTAAAAGTAAGAAGAAGCATGTTGTGAAGAGGTATTCCCTGCTCGATAAGCCATGCAAGCCTATATATTAAAGTACGAGTTTTACCAGAGCCTGCACCCGCAATAATTAAAAGGGACTTCGCTTGTGATGTAACAGCCCTTTGTTGTGCTTCGTTTAATGTTGATATATCGAGCATAATAAACCTTTATTATATATTTTCTTCAACTGCTTCTTCCGTTTCAGCAAGAATAATTTTCCAAAGTTTTTCAATGCCATAGCCTGTATGAGAAGCCACAGCACACACCTTTGTAATTGATAGTTTTTGCCAATAGCTTAAAGCTTGCCCTAATTCTTTTTGTTTTACTTTATCGCATTTTGTAAGAACTACTTGATATTTTAAGCCAATACTTGAAGCAAAGGCAAGCATGTTTTTGTCAGATTCTTGTGGTGGAATACGTGAATCTATGAGAATAAGAAGAAGCTTTAGCTCTTCGGTGTTTTCTAAATATTGCGAAATAAGTTCAGCCCATGCATCACGTTCAGTTTTAGAGCGTTTTGCATAACCATAGCCAGGTAAATCTACCAAAAATAAATCGTGCTTTTGCACCTTAAACAAGTTTACACTTCTTGTTTTACCTGGTGTAGAGCTAACTTTTGCTAAGTTCTTTCTACGCGATAATGTATTTAATAAAGAAGATTTACCCACATTTGAACGCCCAGCAAAAGCAACTTGTATAAGTTCTTTGTCTTCTTCATTTTCAAAAGGATTTGCTAATTGTTCAGGCGTATAAAGGGTAGAAAAAAGCTCTACCTGTGGAAAATTAAAGCTACTTTTTGCTGAATCTTTGTAATTATGTGTTGGTTTGTTCATGTTTTCCTTGTATTATCAAGTTGTTAGGTTATAAAAAGATTTTTATTAATATTTGCATACAAAAAGTTGACAACTTGCCCTACAAAATGCAAAATACCAAATTGTCTTTAAGAAGAAAAGCAATTTTTTTTCAAATAAAAAAATAGCGTGATTTTTTAAATAATAAAGGAAATTTTTTATGTATTCAACCACTGACTTTAAACGCGGACTCAAAATTGAAATAGATTCTATCCCTTATGAAATTATAGAATTTCAACACTTCAAACCTGGTAAGGGCGGAGCTATGATGCGTACAAAATTACGCAACTTACTTAACGGAAAAGTTGTTGATAACACTTTTCGTTCAGGTGAAAAAGTAGCTAAGCCTGATATGGAACACCGTGATATGCAATATCTTTATCGCGAAGGAGCTGACCTTGTATTTATGGATCAAGTCACTTACGAGCAACTATCTATTAAAGAAGAATATACAAATGGTAAAGCCGACTTTTTAAAAGAAGCTCAAATTTGTGAAGTTCTTTTATATAATGGTGAAGCAATTGATATTGAAGTACCAAACTCAGTAGTTTTACAAGTAACTGAAACAGAACCAGGCGTAAAAGGCGATACTGTATCAAACGTAACAAAACCAGCTACTTTAGAAACTGGTGCTGTTGTTCAAGTGCCAATTTTTATCAATATTGGTGATCATGTAAAAGTACATACTGAAACTCGTGAATACTTAGGTCGCGAAAAAGTATAATTCGTAATTACTAAGATGCCTTTGCTGCTAATTGTACATGGGCATCTTATTTTTTAATGCTACTATATTAGGTAGGTATTTTTTATGGCTGATAGGCTAAATAATCCTTTTTACAAAGTTTTAATAAAGTTATTTACTTCATTAATTCCTAGTAGAAGTATGCGAAGAAGCATAAGACAAGGATTAAGATATTTGACTTTTCAAGAATTTATTAAATTATTCTTTATGAAAAAAGAAAAAAATAATAATCCAAAGTATAATTTAAGCATTTTGGCGTGTTTAAAAGATGAAGCTGACTATATTCTTGAATGGCTTGAATACTACAAACTTATGGGAGTAGAGCATTTTTTCCTTTATGATAATGAAAGTTCAGATAATATTAAAGCACTTCTTCAAACATACATTGATAAAGGCATTGTTACCTATGTGTACTTTGAGGGTAAAGGGCAACAATTACAGATGTATAATGATGGTTTAGCTAAATTTGGTGCTGATACTAAATGGCTTATGGTGGTTGATATTGATGAATTTGTTCAGCCAATCAACACGCCAACAATAGCACAGTATATAGAAGAACATAACAAGTATAGTCAATTACTTGTTCCTTGGGTTTTCTTTGGCGACTCAGGGCATAAAACTAAACCGCAAGGCCTTGTAATTGAGAATTTTATTAATAGAGCCGTAGATGCTCATCATCAAAACAAGTGTATTATTAAGCCAGAAGATGCACATACATTTTTAAATCCGCATGAAGCACTTTCATTTAAGAAAATGTTAAAGGTTAATCCTAACGAGTTAAGATGTAACCATTATTATGGAAAAAGCGAAGAGGAGTATATAAAAGTTAAGCAAGCTCGCGGTTGTGTGCTAGATGCGGCTACATATCTGCTAGATGCCTTCCATGAAAGAAATAAAAATGATGTTTTTGATGACTCTATGCTTCAATATGTA
>CAYJFV010000094.1:0-6800 GCA_964369275.1 uncultured Desulfovibrionaceae bacterium | reverse complement strand
AGTTAGAGTATGCTCAATCACTCTATACAGATAAGCACCCTGTTGTTCAACGTTTACAAGTTGAAGTTACAAATTTAGAAAAACGTTATAATGAATCTTCTATTGAAAATGAATCGAGTAATGCGGAATATAAAACCATACAAATTGAATTAAATGCTTTAGCTGAAACAGAGCAATCTCTTATAAATGAGCAAAATGTAAATTTAAAAAATATGGAATTACTTCCTGGCATTAAAACTAAACTAGCTGAACTAGAACAGATTAAAGCTAATGAAATGATTATTTACCAACAGCTTGTTAGCCGTTTTGGTCAATCAGAAGTTTCAAAGCAAATGGAATTACAAGATAAGGCTGTAAGCTTTAGGGTTATTGACTCAGCTATTATTCCATCAAGCTTTATTTTTCCACAGCGTTATCTTTTTATGATTGGTGGTATAGTAGCAGGTTTTGCTATTTCTATAGGTTTAATTTTAGCTAGAATAATATTACGCCCAAGAATTTATTCTGTTGAAGATTTAAACATTTATTCTACACCAGTATTGGTTAAATTACCTATTATAATTCAACCAGAAGTACAAAGAAGAAAAAATATTACTAATATAATTTTTATAGCAATTACGTGTTTAGTAATAATGTTTGTAACAATGGCTGCGGGTATTGAATTTTTAGGTTTACCTTACCTTGAAAGAATTATATTATAAACATTTTATATTATTGGAATACCTATGAGTATAATTGAAAAAGCAATGGAAAAAGCACAGCAAGAAAGAGCTGAACTTTTATCACAAAATACATTACCAACTTTTACAGAGTCAGAAGAAAGTTCTTTACAAAAAATTCGTGAAGAAGTTACTGCTACTCCTTTACAAGAAGTAAGTTCATCTCAAGTAGATAACACTAAAGAAGTGGTTGAAGCTAAACATGAAGTAGCTACTGAACAAGTTGAGCAAAAAGCAAACAAAGCTCCAATAGAAATTAACCCTGTGCCTCAACTTATAATGGCTAATGAAAATGCTTTAGTTGAGGGTGGTTCGTACCGAATTTTAAAAGAATATATTATTGCATTAAGAAAAAATAATCCTGAAAAATCTGTTTTCATGGTTACTAGCCCAATGAAAGGCGAAGGTAAAACCCTTGTATCTTGTAATTTAGCCTGTGCTTTAGCTAGTGAAATTGATATAGATTTACTTGACCCAATGTGTCATAATGTTCTTTGTATAAAGAACCCACCTAAGGGCTTGTCTGACTGTCTTCTACATAATGAACCAATTTCTGATTGTATTATACAAACTGGTATTGGTAAGCTATCTTTATTATGTGCAGGTAGTTTTATTGATAACCCTGCCGAGCTTATTACTTCTAAACGTATGCAAAACTTTTTACTTGAAGTGAAGCATCGCTACCCTGATCGTATTATTATTTTAGATTCTTTACCAATTCTACCTTTTGCTGAAAGCCGTGCTTTAAGCCGTATGACTGATGGTGTAATGCTTGTTGTTCGTGAAGATTCTACACACAAACGCCACTTAGAAAGTGCCTTACAACAATTACAAGATGTTCCACTTCTAGGCATGATTTATAATGCTGCTACTACTAGCGGTGTAGATAAAGAAATTTATAATTTATCTAGCTATGCCTACGGCAATTAATTTTTATTTTCTATTCATATAACATAATCGAGGTTATTATGTATTTATCTTATTTTTCTTTAAAGCAAAAACCTTTTGAGCTTTTACCTAATCCTGATTTTTTATTTTTAAGTAATGTGCATCAAAAGGCATTAACCTATTTAAAGTATGGTTTACTTGAAAATACTGGTTTTATATTATTTACAGGTGAAGTGGGTACTGGTAAAACTACTATTATACATAGTCTTTTAAGGAAAATGTCTAAAAATGTGGTTATTGCTACTGTTTTTAATACTCAAGTAAACACTACTGAATTATTAAAAATGGTTAATGAAGATTTTGGTATACCTTCTTCTAGTAATGATAAAGCGGAACTTCTTCGTGATTTAAATGAATTTCTTATTGAACAATATGCAAATGGTAAACGTTCTGTTTTAATTATTGATGAAGCTCAGAATTTAGGTTTAGAACAACTAGAACAAATTCGCTTACTTTCAAATTTAGAAACAGCACAATCTAAACTATTGCAAATAATTTTAGTTGGTCAACCAGAATTACGCGAAAAAATTAGTAGTAATGAATTAATTCAGTTGCGTCAACGTATACTTGTTCACTGCCATTTATCACCTTTGAATGAAGAACAAGTAGCTGATTATATTTACCACCGTTTAGAACAAGCTGGCAATAGAAATGCTTTAGAATGGCACGCAGGCTCAATCGACTTAGTGCATAAAGCAACACATGGTGTGCCTAGATTAATCAATATATTATGTGATTATATTTTGCTTGATGCTTTTACAAAAAACCAAAACTTTACAAATTGCGATAATATTTCAGCTATTCTTGCTCAACTTGATTTTGAAACACAGTTTTGGGGTCCTTTAAACGAAACTCCAAGCTATACACCAGCTATTGAAAGTTCTAGTATAGCTAATAATTCCTCTAACGGCTGGACACCAGCTGAAATGAACAAACTTTGTGATAGAATGGAAACTTGCATTGAACTTATGCAGCAAAGTATGCTTTCTCTTTCTCAATTGGTTGTACTATTATCGCAAAACGTAGTGCAAAATACTACAAATCAAATCAATACAAATAGCAAAGCTTGTGAAGATATAACAAGCCAAGAAAATCAATAAAGTTTAGATTTTCTTTTCCTAAGTGAATTAATAGGAATTATATATGCGTATTCAAACAAAATATATAACTATAGTATTACTATTAGCAATTTTTTTGCTACATAGTAGCTTTGCTATAGCCTCTGTTTTTTCACTTAGTTCATCACCTGTATATGAAGTTTCAGCAAAACTTGGCTTAGAACTAGAATATACCGATAATGTAAATAACCTTGCAACTAATAAACAAAATGCCTTTATTACAAGGGTTTTACCACAATTTTCTTTTAAAAGACTAGGTAGTAGACTTGAGGCAGATATAAACTATCTTGGAAATTATAGCTATAATTTAGAAAAAAGCCTAGAGCAAGAATATCAACATACAATTGATGCAAACATAAATGCACATATTATTGAAAATCTTTTTAGCATTAGCTTAAATGAAAATATGCAACAAGTATATGAAGATATTACTTTAGGCGGTTTTGAAGCTTTTGAAAATGCAGATAATTCACGTAATAGAAATATTATAACCATTTCGCCAACTTTTTCTTTACAGCCTACAAGCAGAACAAATGTAGCTTTTGGCTATAATTTTACTGATACTAGATATAGCTTATCATACATTACTCCTACACCGTCTTTTTTATCGTTAGATAGCGAGCAGTATACTTTTAAATATAATGTAAACCAAGCACATAATCCTTTTTTTAGAATTAATCATTCTTTAAGTGAAAGAACATCTTTATATCTTGGTGGTGGCTATACAAGACAATTATATGACGATGAAAACAGTATAGACTTATCGCGTTATAATATGTACCTTGGTGGTAGCTATATATTTAGCGACAATTTTACAGCTAATGTAGAGCTTGGGCCAGATTATAGTGTGCCTGACAATGGAAGTAGTGTGCTTTCACCTTATGGGCAGGTTTCTTTAAATTATATACTAGGCAAAAGCACCTTTACACTATCCTACAATACTTCTTTTGAAGATGATATTGAAACTGGTGAAACTTTGAATAAAAGTACATATTTATTTAGCTGGAATAAATTGTTTAATCGTTCAAATTTATTATTAAGTTTAACATACAATACTTTTACTGCAAATATTCCATACATTCAAACAGGTGTAAACCAAGAACAGCAAAGTAATACCCTTGTACCAAGAATACAGTTTAAATATGATCTTACGCAAAGAGCGAGTATTCAGCTAAGTTATTCTGCAACTTTATATGAAGATTATAAAACAAATGCAAATAAACATACAACGGATAATTCAATCACATATCTTTTAAGCGAGAATAGTAATATACAACTTGCTTACGATTTTCAGTATACAAGCCCTTATAATACTAAAGCATACTATACAAATCAGCTCACCTTTAACTTTACACATTCTTTTTGATTATGTTTTTGAACTTATAAGGTATTATACCTTATAACAGGAGGAATTATGAAAATAGCACTAACCGTTGATGTGGAAGATTACTTCCAAGTAAGTGCCTTTGAAAAGACTATAAATCCTAATGATTGGGATAATATGCAACATCGTGTATCTGACAATACACATAGAATATTAGATATTTTTAATGAGCATTCTCTAAAATCTACTTTCTTTATACTTGGTTGGGTGGCGAAAAGATACCCAGATCTTGTACGCCGTATAGCACAAGAAGGGCATGAAGTGTGTTGCCATGGGTTCAATCATCAGCGTATTACAGCTATGACACCTGAACAATTCAAAGAAGATATTACAAGCTCTCGCAAATTATTGCAGGATATATCAGGGCAGGAAGTAAATGGCTACAGAGCTCCTAGCTATACCATTACAAAGCAAACTTTATGGGCTTTAGATGCACTAATTGATGCTGGCTTTAAATACGATTCTAGTATTTTTCCAATTTACCATGACGTATACGGTATTCCTGGTGCTCAAAGATTTCCGCATGTACTTGAGCGTGAAAATGGTACTTTGAAAGAGTTTCCACCTAGCACTTTTTCTTTTTCAATGCTTGGAAAACAAGTAATACTCCCCTTTTCAGGAGGTGGGTATTTACGTTTATTGCCTGCAGCATTAATGTCTAAGGCATATAGTCACCTTGAAAAAGAGGGTAAACCTAGCACATTATATTTTCACCCTTGGGAAATAGATCCTAATCAGCCACGCATGCAAGGGCCGCTAAAATCTCGCTTTAGGCATTATGTTAATTTATCACGTACAGAAAGTAAACTAACATACTTATTTGAAAGACATTCTTTTTCAACTATGACTTCAGTATTAAATGAGGTTCTACCAGATGCATAATATTACAGTGCGTACCCTAAGTTTTGATACAAACAAAACTTCAAACGATAGATTAAAATGGGAAGAATATGTAAAAGCAAAAGATGTATCTTTAGGCTATTCACTCCCCGCGTGGTTTAATGTGTTTGAGCAAGCTTTTAAGCATAAAACGTATGCATTAACCGCTTTTGATAATGAAAATAATATTATTGGTGTTCTTCCAATTACGCATGTTAAGTCTAAGATATTTGGCTCTTTACTATGCTCTATGCCCTTTGTAAATTACGGGGGCTTACTATTTGATAATAATGACGCGGCTATAGCCCTACTTGAAGAAGCTAAAAAACTAAGAACTTCACTTCAAGCTTCATCAATTGAACTTAGACACATGACTTCTTCTGGTTTAAACTTACCTGCAAAATCTGACCATAAAGTATCTATGATACTAGACTTGCCTGAAAACTCTGAATTACTTTGGAAAAGCTTTAAAGATAAAGTTCGTAACCAAATAAGAAAAGCTGAAAAAAGTGGCTTAGTTGTAAAACGTGGTAAAAAAGAATTAATAAACGACTTTTATTCAGTTTTTAGTGTAAATATGAGAGATTTAGGAACTCCTGTTCTAGCTAAATCTTTCTTTCATACAGTTTTTGAAAACTTAGCTGATGAATGTGAAATTCTATGTGTTTATCAAGATAAACTTTGTATAGCAGCAGGCATTTTGTATAGATATGGTAATACAATGCAAATGCCATGGGCTTCTTCTTTATTAGCTCATAGAAATTTATGCCCTAACCATAGTTTGTATTGGGAAGCTTTAAGCATTTCAGCTAACGAGGGCTTTACATATTTTGATTTTGGTAGGTCTACCCCACAATCTGGCCCTTGGTCTTTCAAAAAACAATGGGGTGTACGCGAAGTTCCTTTATATTGGGAATATATTTTAGATGAAGGTGAAGAATTACCTGCACTATCAAACACTAACCCAAAATATCAACTTGCTATTAACGCATGGAAAAAGCTTCCTCTTTGGGTTGCAAATACAATTGGTCCTGTAATTGTAAGAGGTATTCCATAATGAAAATTTCTTCTTTACGCACTTTGCCACCTGCTGGCCCACTATTGCCTTTACCTTGCTTAGTAAAAAGCTATAAATCAAGTATAGCTAAAGAATTTAATGAAGAAGTATTTAAAGAGGAACTGAAAAAATACTTCAAATCTGAATATATCCATTTGACTGATTCAGGTAGGTCGGGGCTATCTCTTGCTCTTATGGCTTTACGTGAACTATTAAGCGAGGAAGAAAAAAAAGTAAGACATGAAGTGCTAATTCCTGCCTATGTTTCTTATTCTGTACCCTCTGCTGTAGTGCATGCAGGCTTTAAAGTTCGCTTATATGACGTTGAAGTAAGTACACTTACACCTAATTATGAATCTATGCGACAAAATGCAAGTGAAAAAACTTTAGCTATTGTTGCTTGCCATCAATTTGGTTTACCCTTTGAGCTATCAAAAGCAAAAGAAATAGCTTCACAATGCGGAGCATACCTTATTGATGATGCCGCACAAGTTATGGGCGGTATGGTAAATGATGTCCCTGCTGGTTGCATGGGTGATATTGGCTTATTTAGCCTTAGCCGTGGCAAGCCACTTACGGCTGTTGAGGGCGGAATTTTGCTTACTAATTCAAGTAAGGTTTCAAATGCTCTTGAACAAGTAGCTAGAAAAATATATTCTTCATATAATAAAAATAGCCTAGATATTAAAGCAGAT
>CAYJFV010000093.1:0-6896 GCA_964369275.1 uncultured Desulfovibrionaceae bacterium | reverse complement strand
CAAGTGCATCTACTAATTTTTTCTTCATGTAGTTTGCGTTTAGAACAGCGTATTCGCTAGCACGAGTTAAGCCATTACCGCCAAGGCGTAGCATATATGCAAATGCTTTTAGCATAACGCAGAAGTTACCATAGAATGGTGCAACATAACCAATTGAGTTAGGGCGGTCGTAGTCAAGGTAGAAAGTACCGTCTTGTTGCTTATTTACGCGTGAAATTGGTAGAAATTCAACTAGTTTTTCAGATACACCAACAGGTGCAGAACCTGGGCCACCGCCACCGTGTGGAGTACCCATAGTTTTATGTAAGTTGAAGTGAACAACGTCAAAACCAGCATCGCCAACGCGAAGTTTGCCCATAATAGCGTTTTGGTTTGCACCGTCATAGTAAAGTAGAGCATCTACTTTTTCTAATGCTTTAACAATACGTGGTAAATGCTGTTCGTATAAACCTAAAGTATTAGGGCAAGTCATCATTAGGCCTGCTACGTCATCATCAAGAGCAGCTTCAAGAGCTTCAGGATCAACCATACCGTCTTTAGAAACAATATTTATAACTTCATAACCTGCAAGTGCAGCAGTAGCAGGGTTAGTGCCGTGTGCAGCATCTGGGCAAATAATTTTAGTTTTCTTGTTGCCTTTTTTCTTGTGGTAAGCTGCAATAAGCATAGCACCTGTTAGCTCGCCATGAGCACCAGCCATTGGGTGTAATGTAAAGCCTTTCATGCCTGTAAGTTCGCATAGTAGGTTTTCCATTTCCCAAATTACGCGTAAAGCACCTTGTGTATAATGCCCAGCACCACGAAGTTGTGACATAAGCGGGTGTAGATTTGCAAAACCTGGTAAAGAAGCAACATGTTCTAAGAACTTAGCATTGTACTTCATTGTACAAGAACCAAGAGGGTAGAAAGTGCTATCTACGCTTACGTTTAGCATTGATAAATGCGTAAAGTGACGAACAACATCTAATTCAGATAATTCTGGTAATCTTGCTTTTTCTTTACGAAGTAAATTTGTAGGAAGTAAGTCAGTAGCAGTATGTTTTGGCTTTGGAGGTAAGCAACCTCTTCTACCTGAAACAGATTTTTCAAACACTGTTTTTCTGTCGATATTCATATATTTTCTCTTTCTATTTAGTAGCTAAATTGTATTAGTTGCTTAAAGCACCTTTAATCATTTCAACAAGGATACCAATTTCTTCTTTAGTATGTTTTTCTGTACAACAAAGAAGAAGAACATTATCCATGCCATCGTAGTATCTTCCAATAGGGAAGCCAGCTACATAGCCTTTAGCAACAAGTTTTTCAACTAATTCGTGTGCATTACAAGGAAGTTTTAAAGCAATTTCATAGGCATATGGCACATCTTCATTAGAAAGTCTTTCAATGCCAACATTAGCAGAAAGAAGAAGATTAGCTGCATAACGTGTGTTTTCCATTGATAATAAAGCAGTACGTTCCATACCTTCGCTACCAGTAACAGACATATAGATTAAACTGCGTAATGCACAAAGTGCTTGGTTAGAACAAATATTTGAAGTAGCTTTTGCACGGCGAATATGCTGTTCACGAGCTTGAATAGTAAGAACATAGCCCACTTTTCCATCAACGTCTTGCGTTCTACCAACAATACGTCCAGGCATTTGACGAACAAGAGCTTTTTTACATGTCATAATTCCAAGGTATGGGCCACCAAAAGCAAGTGGTAAACCTAAACTTTGCCCGTCAGCTACTGCAATATCAGCGTCCATTTCAGCAGGAGTTTTTAATAAAGCTTGCATCATTGGTTGAATAGCAATAACAGCAAGAGCATTTTTTGCGTGTGCAGTAGCGAATAATTCGCTAAAGTCGTAAATATTACCGAAGAAGTTAGGGTTTTGCACAATAACAGAAGCAGTATTTTCATCAATTGCATTTTTCAAGGCTTCAATTTGAGTCATACCATTTACTTGTGCAACTTCAACTAATTCAATTTCTAAGTTGTCAAGATGTGTACGTAGCATTGTAAGCCAAATTGGGGAAACCGCGGCATCAATAACAATACGTTTTTTGCCAGTATGACGCATAGACATTGTTACTGCTTCAAATAAAGCAAAACCACCATCGTATACAGAAGCATTAGCACAATCTAAACCAGTTAAACGTGCAACAGCAGTTTGATATTCAAAAATTGCTTGCAAAGTACCTTGTGAAACTTCTGGTTGATAAGGTGTATATGCAGTAACAAATTCACCACGTGAGGATAAAGCATTTACAACTTCTGGAATAATATGATCATAAAAACCACCACCAATAAATGAAACAAGATCAGTGCGGTTCATGCCAGCAAGACCAGCTAAGTATTTACATACTTCATATTCTGATTTTGTTTCAGGCATGTTTAATGGTTTCGCTTTTAGCTCAGCAGGAATTTCATTAAATAAATCATCAAGTGTGCGAACGCCAACAACATCAAGCATTTCTTGCAGTTCGGCTTCGGTATGTGGTATATACGGCATGTTAACTTCCATATTAAAGGGTTTATAGTGAAAATTTAATAGCATGTTTGCAAGCATGGGTCAATGAAAGAAGAATTTTTTAAAGTCAATTATTTCAATTGGTTTAAATAAAATATTTAAAAAAATAAAATACTAAATTATGCTAATAAGATACGTTCATCAGAAAGTTCTTTATTTTGCGTGTTTGCGTAAAATTCCATAAGCTTTTGCAATGTCATATTTTCTCTTTCTTCGCCAGTTATATCTAGTATAACTTTGCCACTATCTAACATAATTGTACGGTTGCCACTTGTTAGGGCAGATTGTATGTTATGCGTAATCATAAGAGCGGTTAGTTTATGCTTTTCTATAATATCATGCGTGATTTTCATCACTTTTTGAGCCGTTGCAGGATCAAGAGCGGCAGTATGTTCATCAAGTAAAAGAATTTTTGGCGTAACTATGGTTGCCATAAGCAAGGTTAAAGCTTGACGTTGCCCACCTGATAAAAGCCCTACTTTTGTATGTATTCTATCTTCAAGCCCCATATCAAATTCTGCTAAAGCATCGCGGAAAAACTTTGTATCTTTTGCATCTACGGCTATGCGAAGCCCACGCCTTTTATGGCGAGAATAGGAAAGAGCAAGATTTTCTAAAATAGTCATTTTAGGGGCTGTTCCCATCATAGGGTCTTGAAAAAGCCTGCCAATATAGGCGGCTCTTTTATATTCAGGTTCGTAGGTAATATTTTGCCCATCAAGTATAATGCTACCGCCATCTGTCCAAAAATAGCCAGATATTGAATTGAATAGGGTAGATTTTCCTGCACCGTTTGAACCAATTAGCGAAATAAAGTCGCCCCTATCAACGTGCAAGTTTAGGTTATTTAGTGCTACATGCTCGGTTACTGTGCCAGCACCAAAAACTTTTTTAATATTAGTTAGTGTTAGCATTTTGTAACCCCTTTTTACGTATAGCACGGCGTTTTAGGTATTCTTGAATACTAGGAATAGCAAGAGCAAAAGCCACAATAAATGCAGAAATAAACTTTAAGAAATAGGCAGGGAATAAGCTTGAAGCAAGTGCAATTGCAACAATTAGCCTATATACTATTGAGCCTAATGCCGCAGTACAAAGCCCCCATGTTACCCCTTTCATGCCAAAAATTCGCTCGCCAATAATAACTGAAGCTAAGCCTACAGCAATAATACCAATACCCGAACTAATATCTGCAAAACCTTGATATTGTGCAAGTAAAGCCCCCGATAAGCCAATACAGCCATTACCAATTGCAAGAGCTAAAATTTTTGTTGTATCAATATTAATTGAAGAAGCACGCACCATTGCTTCATTGTCGCCTGTGGCTCTTATGCAAAGCCCAATATGAGTTTTAAAGAAAAAGGCAAGTGAAACAATTACTATAATGCAAAAAGTTGCTGTTAAGCCTAAGCGTACAAAATCTTTACTGATATTTGGAAAAGCAGAAAAAGCCATTCTAAAAAGAGTATCCACACCAACAAGAGATATATTTGAGCTTGAACCCATTACTGCAAGATTTATTGAGTATAAGCCACTCATAGTAAGAATACCCGCTAGAATTGGGTGTATTGAAAGCTTTGTTTGCAAAAGTCCTGTTACACAGCCACCAAGGCAACCTGCAAGCATGCCAAAAAATATTCCCATAAAGGGGTGCCCTGTTGCGGTAAATGCGGCTGATACAGCCAAGCCAAAGGTAAAAGTTCCTTCGGCAGATAAATCCGCAACATCTAAAATACGAAAAGCAATAAAAATACCAATCGCAAGCAGAGCGTATATAAGCCCTAATTGTAATGAACCTAGAAAAAGTGTCATGTCAAATCTCTATTCAGTAATATGTATAAAAGCATGGATTAATTCATTATATTAATAATATAAAAACTAATCCATGCTTGTGTAATAAAAATATATTATTCAGGTTTATTTAGTAAAATAACGCCTTCAATTTCAGGTAGTTCTATGCCAAGAGTGTTTGCTGTTCCCTGATTGAAAACAGTTTTTGAGGCAGGAACTATAATTGCTGGAATTTCAGATATTTTCTTTCCATTTAAGTATTCAGTTGCCATTTCCGCAGTAATTGCACCTAGTTTAGTATCGTCAATTGCAATAGTTGCTAAAGCACCAGACATAACAGTTGTTGTTGAAGCTGAGTAGCTTGGAAGCTTTGCTTCAAGTGCAATTTCTGAAACAACGTCCATTGCACTTTGGATAACGGAATCGTTAGGAATAAAGAAAGCGTCTATTTTTCCAACTAAACTTTGAGCCGCTTGTTGAACTTCTGCCGAATTAGTTACTATAGCTTCTTCATAATTCATGCCATTTGCACTTAAATATTCTTTTGTTTTATTGATAGTTGTAACCGCATTTATTTCACCGGTATTATACAATAAACCAAAAGTTTTAGCTTCTGGAGTCACTTTATTTGCAAGTTCAAAAATTGCTTCTAGGGGAATAGCGTGTGTTGTGCCAGTTGCATTTTTATCAGGCTTTTGCATATCGGTAATAACTCTTGCTCCTAGTGGGTCCGCTACTGCAATATAAAATACAGGGATATCACTATCCATATTTACCATTGCTTGAGCAGCAGGAGTTGCAATAGCAACAACAAAATCATATTTAGAATTTACCATTTCTTGGCAAATTGCGTTTAAATTTGTTGAGTCGCCTTGTGCATTTTTATAATGAAATGTCATAACATCTTCGCCATAGCCATTCGCACGCATTTGTGCCATAAAGCCTTCACGCATATCATAAAATGCACCATTATCAATAATTTGCACTATGCCAACATTATAATGTTTTTCAGCTGAACTTTCTTCCTCGTTAGAACTGCAAGCTGATAAAGCAAAAGTTGCAATAATTAGCACACATGTAAGCAATAATTTCTGTAATTTCATCTTATCTTCCTTATAATTGTAATATTAATTTATTCTGCTAAATACGGTACGGTACTTCCGCCAAAAGGCATTAAGTATACACTTTTATTTGTAAAATCTACCGTTTTAATAAGCTCTTCAATGTTTTTAAAGCCCTTAATATTCATATCCGCTAAAACTTCTGGTGCAAGGCTTGTTACCGCTAGCACTTCGCCTTTGTTTATAGACTCTAAACTTGCATAGAAAATATAGCCACCAATCGTAAAGCCCTTACGTAAATCCGCATCTAATGTGCCGTTTCTTAGGTTATTTACCCAATCAAAAAAGTCTGGTGAACCGCCACCCTCTACACATTCAGCAATAAAAATCATTGTGCCACCATCTTTTACCGCTTCTGCCATGTTAAAAAGAGTTTTAACACCTTGGTATAAATTGATATCTTTAGGGTATCCACCACAAGAAGCAATAACTACATCAGCCTTTTCAGCAATTTTAATAGACGCAATATCATTTACAATATCACAACTCTTCAAGAAGGCTTCAAAAAAATCACCGCAAACTAAAGAAGAAAGTTTACCTTCACTGTTCACAACAATATTAATACCAAAAAGAGGATTTAGAAGCTTCGATGCTTCTGTCATGTCAAGATGAACAGGATTAGTTTCTAGCTTGCCCATACCAATTAAATCGTTCGAACGCGGGGCATTTTCCTCTAAGCACATAAGGTGATTAGATAAAATTGTTTTCTTACTGCTAATGCCAGGAAGTACACTTTTTCTACCCCCACCAAAGCCAGACATACGGTGATGCACTGTTGAAGTTATAAAAATAGTTTTACGGTCTTTCGTAAGTGTGTTTACCTCAACCTCAGTTCCATAAGATGTTGTACCAATATAATACACCTCTGATTCAGGACTATGACAAACAACTTTTACCCTGTCATGCACCCACTCACCCACATTCTTGCGGTTCTCTTCTTCTGTTTGAGCCCTGTGCGTGCCAAGTGCTACAACAATAACCATATTATCAAAAGCAATACCGCATTTGGTATTAAGGTATTCAACTAATTCTTTACAAACTAAATCTTGCCTTGACCATAAACGTGTAATATCACTCACAACTATTGTAATTTTATCGTCTTCTTCAACAAGCTTAGAAAGAGCAGGTGAGGCAACTGTATTATTCTCTACTTCATCTAAAAAAGTATTGTGCAAATTTTCAATAGAAGCAGCTTTAATAGGATTAATATAAGTAATTGATTTTGCATTATCTATTGGAAAACTTATTTCAGAATTTCCGTATTTCATTGTAACTTCTTGCATTGTATTACCTCTAAAAAATATTGGGCTAGGATATTGTTCAATTGGGCAACTGTCAAGTTTTTTGTGTGTTACTATATGTCAATTTATAATAGCTATTTTTTTTTTTTTTTTTTAATTTCTCGGGCTAAAGGAAAAAAGTCCCTTTTTAAACCCAAATGAAAAAAAAAAAAAATTTATTTTAAAATAAA
>CAYJFV010000092.1:0-6930 GCA_964369275.1 uncultured Desulfovibrionaceae bacterium | reverse complement strand
AAAAGCGTGTGCTTTTTATGAGTAGAATTACCTTTCAAAAAGGCCCAGAATATTTTGTTGAAGCAGCAAAGCTTGTGCTTGAAAAAATGCCAGAAGTCCGCTTTATCATGGCAGGCGATGGCGATTTGCTTAACAGAATGGTAAGGCGTGTAAGCCAATTACGTATAGGTTCACGTTTTAGCTTTCCAGGTTTTATGAGGGGTGAAGATGTAGATAAAATGTATGCAATCTCTGATTTATATGTAATGCCATCAGTATCAGAGCCTTTTGGAATTGCTCCACTAGAGGCTATTGTATATGACACACCTGTACTTTTATCTAAACAGTCTGGTGTGGCGGAAGTGTTGGTAAATGCCCTTAAAGTAGACTTTTGGGATGTGCAAGAAATGGCAAACAAAATATGTGCCGCACTAGCATACCCAGTATTAAGGGAAGAGTTAAAAAAGAACAGTCAAGAAGAACTACGTAAAATATCATGGATTAATGCAGCAAACAGAATAAAGTCATTGTATGAAATGCTGTTAGGAGGTGTATCATGACTTCAGTGTGTATGTATTTCAAAGTTCATCAGCCATTTACATTCAGAAATTATTCATTTTTTGAAATAGGTGCTCATGCTCAATATGAAAACGAAGACGTAAATTGTAATAAAGCTCTAAAACTTGCAAGAGAATGCTATTTACCTGCAAACCAAGTGCTTTTAGATGCAATTAAAGAACATAAAGGAAAATTCAAGGTAAGTTTTTCAATTAGCGGTGTAACACTAGACTTATTTGAAAATCATGCCCCAGAGGTGCTAGATTCTTTTAAAGCTTTAGCTGAAACTGGTTGTGTAGAGTTTTTAGCTGAAACATATTATAATAGCTTATCATTTCTATATTCAGAACAAGAGTTTGGCGAACAAGTAGCAATGCACGCTAAAAGAATTAAAGAGTTATTTAATCTTAGTCCTAAAGCAATATGCAATACTGAACTAATTTATAATAACGACCTTGCAAAATGGGCAGAAAAAGCAGGTTATAAAGTAATTGTAGCAGAAGGTGCTGAATTTGCACTTGCATGGCGTAGCCCAAACAGCATTTATCGCCCAGAAGGCTGTAAAACCATACGCTTGTTAATGCGTAATACCGCACTATCAGACGATATTGCTCTTCGTTTTTCAGAAGAAAACTGGGCAGGCTACCCACTTGATGCGGCTAAGTATGCAAATTGGCTTCATAATGCTGATAAAAGTTCACGCGTTATTAATCTATTTCTAAACTATGAAGTTTTTGGCTTATACCAAAGTAAAAACACAGGAATTTTTGAATTTCTAAGGGTATTACCTGCTGAAATTATGAAAAATTCTAACTTTGACTTTAAAACAATAAGCGAAACCTCAAGGCTAAGCGTAGTTGGGCAAGTAGATGTTCCAACCCCAATGAGTTGGACTGATATCGAAAAAGATTTAAACACTTGGAGGGGAAATGATATGCAACACGATGCTTTAAATTCATGTTATGCCCTAGAAAATGCAAAAAAATCAATTAATAATGAAGAAATGCTTTATAAATGGCGTGTATTACAAGGGGCAGAGCATTTGCAGGCAATGTCTACAAAGTGGTTTTCAAATCCAATAGGGGCAGAATATCATAATGTATATGAAAGCCCTTATGATGCGTATATAAATTATATGAATATCCTTTCAGATATTACTTTACGTTCACGCGTAAATAAAACTGATAACACAAAAGTAAATGAAGAAAAAGCTGTAAAAGCAAAAACTAAAAAACCTACACAAACAGTAAAAAAGAAAGCTAATTCAAACACAAAAAATAAAACAAAAACAAAAAAATTCCCTTCTGTTATTGAAGAAAAGCTTCCTACAGGGCGTAGGGTTTCTTTGAATGGCGGGGAAGCTAGAAAAGAGCAAGCTGCTTAGGGCAAGCATTTTATAATTTAGGCTTGCAATAAGGTTTATAATAGAACTGAAAAGTTTCACAGGTTATGTTTCCAATAAAATCTTTTGATTTAGGTAAAAGAAAGTACTTAGTTGGAAACATAACCAGTTTAAGTCCTTTATTTAGTTTAAAGTTGCATATATTGAAGAATTGAAAAAGGAGAATATTATGTCGGAGAATAACACAAATGAGGTACAGCCCTACCTTTTTGAAGTTAGTTGGGAAGTATGTAATAAAGTAGGCGGAATTTATGAAGTTATTGTTTCAAAAATTTTGCAAGCTCAAGAAGAATTTGGTGAAAATTATTTTTTAATAGGGCCAGATTTAAAAAGAAATCCTGATTTTGTTGAAACTGATGACCCTATTTGGAATTCAATAAAACCAACACTTGCCTTAAAAGAAATAAATTGTAGGTTTGGGCGTTGGAATATTCCTGGTAACCCAAAAGTTATTCTTGTTGACTTTTCAAAAAGACATAACAATCAACTTTTTTTTGAACTTTGGGAAAGATACGGGGTAGATTCCCTTTCAAGTGGTTTTGACTATCAAGAACCAGTATATTTTTCATACACCTGTGGTGAGGTAATTTCTGCAATTTGGCGAGCCTATATTTCGCCTATGCAAATACAAACAACAGCCCATTTTCACGAATGGATGTGCGGTGCAGGGCTTTTAGCTACTAAAATGCTTGCCCCTGAAATTGGTACTGTATTTACTACTCATGCCACAATGCTTGGGCGTGCTATGGCTAGTACAGATGTAGATATTTATAAATTAATGAATACTATTAATCCAAAACAACAAGCCGCGGCATACAATATTATTTCAAAATGCTCTATGGAAACTATAGCCGCAAGAGAAGCCGATTGCTTCACAACCGTAAGCGAAATAACAGCGGAAGAAGCTAAAATTTTTCTTGGTAGAACGCCTGATGTTATAACAACTAATGGCTTAGATTTAAGCATTATACATGACTATAGCGAAGATAGGGAAGATGCTAAAAAACAACGCGAACGTATATTACCGCCAATAGAAACAATGCTAAGGCGTAAACTAAGTGAAAATGTAAAAATATTTACAATTTCAGGTCGTTATGAATATCACAACAAGGGGATTAATTTATTTTTAGAAGCCCTAGCAAGTGTAGATAAGCACTTAGAAGGTTCAAACACAACAGTTTTAGTTCTTTGTTTAGTCATGGGTGGACATCATGGAATTAATCCGCAAGCTGTGTGTGGTGATGAAGAGATTAAAGCAGACTATCACGACCCAGACGTAGGCTTTATTTCACCTTTTTATGTATATGATGAACCTAATGATAGTATTTTAAATGCTTGCCAGCGTTTAGGTTTGCATAATAGGCCAAGCAATAATGTTCAAGTTGTATTTGTTCCAGCCATGCTTGATGGCAATGATGGATTTTTCAACATGGAATATTTTGAAATTCTTGCTGGGTGCGACTTAGGCGTGTATCCATCTTGGTACGAACCTTGGGGCTATACTCCGCATGAATCAGCCGCTTATGGTGTGCCTACGGTAACAACTGATTTATCTGGCTTTGGGCGTTGGTCTAAAGAATTAGAAAAAAAATTAGGTATGAATGAAAAAATGGGAGTGAGTGTGCTTGCTCGTCATTCATTAAGTTATAAAGAAACGGTGGCTGAATTAGAAAAAGAACTTATCGACTATGCCTATATGTCTGAAGAAGACATGCTAGAATATAGAAAAAATGCTAGAAAAGTAGCTGCTGCAAGTACATGGGATGAATTTTATGCACACTATATTCAAGCATATCAATATGCACACGATAAATCTTCACAACGTGGTTTAAACCTAAGTAATGCACGTAAAAAAGAGTTTTTAGCACGCGTATTAACAGCGTCTTCTTCAACAACACCTTTGCTTAGAAAAATAACAGCAGTGGCAGAACTGCCCGAATCTTTAATTCGTCTACGCGACTTAGCAAGTAATATGTGGTGGGCTTGGCAAACAGATGCAAAAGAACTGTTTTCAAGGTTCAATCCTTCAGTTTGGAGAAAAAGCCTACATAACCCAATTGTAACTATTGAACAGGCAGATTTAAATAAACTCAAAGCTCTTTCTGAAAACGATGAATACATGGCTTTATATAATAGACTACTTGATGAATTTGATTAATACATGAACGAACCAATAAAAAGCTTCAAGTCAGAAATCAATTCAAAAGAAGTTATTGTTGATGAACAACACCCTATAGCATACTTTTGCTGTGAATTTGGTATACATGGTTCTTTACCAATTTACTCCGGTGGGCTTGGTGTTCTTGCGGGTGATCACATGAAATCAGTTAGTGACTTAGCCCTTCCAGTAATTGGAATTGGTTTGCTATATCGCAATGGCTATTTTATGCAAAAGCTTGATGCACATGCAAAGCAAGTAGCAGTATATCCATATAACGATTTCTCTACATTACCTGTTGAACCAGTAATGGATATTGAGGGAAATCAGGTAATTATAGATATTGAAATGCCTGGTAGGGTGGTGCATGTTGCCGCTTGGGTGGTACATGTTGGTAGAGCAAAGTTATATTTACTAGACACGGACATTGCCAAAAACTCTAATGAAGATCGTCAAATAACAGCAAGATTATACGAAGCCGACCGCGACATTCGCTTACGTCAAGAAATTATACTTGGTATGGCTGGTGTGCGTTTATGCTATAGATTAGGGCTTGACCCATCAGTGTTCCACATGAATGAGGGGCATTCTGCATTTCTTATTTTAGAGCGTATACGCAAGCATCAATTTGAAAACCAGATGACTTTAGAAGAAGCAATGGAATATGTACGTGGCACTTGTGTGTTCACAACCCATACGCCTGTAGACGCGGGGAATGAACGCTTTGATGTTGGTATGATAGAACGCTATTTTACAACGTGGACTCAAAGTGTTGGTATGAGCTGGCAAGATTTCTTATGTCTTGGAAAGCTAGAGGGGCATAATAGTCCACACTTTGATATGACAATTCTTGCATTAACTTTCTCTAATCATTCAAACGCAGTAAGCTGGTTGCACGGCGATGTTTCACGTAGAATGTGGCGTGGAATTTGGAAAGGTTTGGCTTTAGCAGAAGTTCCAATTTCTCATGTAACTAATGGTATACATGCTCATTCTTTTGTAGGCTCTGAATTTGATAAACTGTTAAATGAATATGTTGGTAAAGATTGGGCATACCTTGCAACAAATGATGAAAAATGGAAAAATGTAAATAATATTCCTAATAATATTTATTGGGAAGCAAGACTACAACAAAAGAAAAATTTATTAGATCGAATAAAAAAAATAATTCCAAACTATATGGAGAAATATTTAATACCAAGAAAAAATTTAAAAATTCTAAATGAAAATTTAAATCCTAAAACTTTAATTATTGGTTTTGCAAGAAGGTTTGCACCATACAAGCGTGCAACACTCCTTTTTGCTGACCCTGATAGACTAGCTAGAATTATTAGCCAAGCTGATAAACCTGTAATTTTTGTTTTCTCTGGTAAATCGCACCCAGCAGATGAAAAAGGTATTGAACTTATTCAAGAAATTGTGCAGTTTAGCCAAGACCCACGTTTTATGGGTAAAATATTCTTTATGGAAAATTATAGCCTTAATGTATCAAAATCTTTAGTACAAGGTTGCGATGTGTGGCTAAATACACCAAGAAGACCTTATGAGGCAAGTGGTACAAGTGGTCAAAAAGTACCAGTAAACGGCGGAATTAACTTCTCTATTTCAGATGGTTGGTGGTGCGAAGGCTATGAAGAAGAACCTAAAAACGGCTGGACAATTGGCCCAGTTGTAAACGAGAAGAATTTGCGTTATTATGACCAAGATGATTATGCAGATGCAGAATCACTCTACCAAATTCTTGAAGAAATGCTTATTCCAAGCTACTACGACCAAGACACGAATGGAATATCTGAAAGGTGGATAACTATTTCTAAAAATAGTTTAAGAACGCTTACTCCCGAATATAGTTCACACCGTATGGTGCAAGACTATGTTCAAAATGCGTATCTACCTACTGCACAAAGAAAAATTGAACTAGCTAATGAAGATTTTTCGCTTGTACGCTCATTAATTCAATGGCGAAATGAAGTATCTGGCAAGTTCCATGCAGTAAAAATTACAGATATTCAAGTATCAGGGCTTAATGGCGATACTCTAGTTTGTGGGCAACCTTTTAGCGTAAAAGTACAGGTGCTTACAGGCGGTATTCCTATAGATCAGCTTAATGTACAATTAGTAATTGGTGGTACAGATGGCGAAGATTTCAACTGCCTACCTGATATTATTAGGCTATCACCAGGTAAAGAAATTGACGATAAAGTGGAATTTTTTGGAATATATATTGCAACAAAGAATGGTAGATACGCTTATGGGATACGCGTAATGCCTACAACTAAGGGGCTTTCGCGTGTAGATAGTACACATAACCTCCTATGGGGGTAAGAAAGGATAAACTATAATGAGTGAGCAAAAGCCAGAAGAAAGCACTATAGCACCGCAAACTATTGAAGAGGCAAGCAAAAAAGAAAACACACAATCTATTATACATACACAGCCAATTGGTGAAGAAAATTCGTTTTGGGGTGGGTATTTTTACTCAATAACTTTACTTATTTTGCTTCTAGGTTGTTTGTACGGTGTTTTGTGGTTTCTTAAAAAGCATGGTAGCGGGCGTTTTGCAGGGCTTTCTTCTGACTTTACTCGCCAAAATCTACGCGTTGAAGCACAACTTCCACTTGCACCAAAGAAAACGCTATATGTTGTCAAATATTTGAATAGAAGATTATTAATAGGTGCTACAGATTCTTCTTTGACACTTTTATCAGAAGATTATACTATCCCTGAAGCAGTATCTGAACAAGACACTAATTCTTCTACCCCCAAAAGCCCTGATAAAGATTCAGTAAAGGCTTTTGAAAAAGTAATGAAGGCTTTTTCTAAAGAAGATAAA
>CAYJFV010000091.1:0-6943 GCA_964369275.1 uncultured Desulfovibrionaceae bacterium | reverse complement strand
AACGCTTTTGACTTTAGTAAGTTAGCAGGCGGTTTTGGTAAAATTGGCGACACAGGTCAATACTTTAGAGGTAGCGGTGGCTCTGGTGCTAGAGATGGCTTCATGTTTGCAATAACTCTTGTGCCTGTTGTTATGTTTGCACTTGGTATTATTGAGCTTGTAGACCACTACGGCGGTTTGAAAGCCGCTCAAAAATTATTAACACCACTATTAAGACCTATGATGGGTATTCCTGGTATTTCTGGTCTTTCTTTGATTGCTAGCTTGCAATCAACTGATGCTGGTGCTGGTATGATAAAAGAACTTAAAGAAGCTGGGCAACTTACAGAAAATGAACGTACAATTTTTGGTATGTTCCAATTTTCAGCGGGTGCTACAATAACTAACGTTCTATCTTCTGGTGCAGCAATTATTGCTATTACATCTGAAAATATACCAGCTATTATTTTACTAGCATTCGTTGTAATTTTTGCATTCAAAATTCTTGGTGCAAATATGATGCGTATTTATGTTAAAAAATTCGGTGCGGAGGACTAACCCATGAGCGATGTAAAAGTTGAAATCAAAAAAACACCTTTCGACATTTTTGTTGACGGTGCTAAAAAAGGTTGGGTTATCGCAACTACAAGTACAGTTCCAAACGTTTTAATGGCATTTGTTATTATACAATTTTTAGCAATTACTGGTCTGTTAGAAGTTATTGGTAATTTATTTCAACCAATTATGGCTATTTTTGGCTTGCCTGGTGAAGCCTTTACTATATTAGCTGCTTCATGGTTATCTATGGGTGGTGGTGCAGGCGTTGCGGCTAGCTTGTTTGAAGCTGGCACAGTAAATGCTACTCATCTTGCTATTGTTTTCCCTGCTATGTACATAATGGGTTCACAAGTGCAATACTTAGGCCGTGTGCTTGGTACTGCTGGTGTACAGGGTAAATATTATGGCGTTATGATTGGCTTCTCTATTGTAAACGCACTAGCTAGTTTATATGTAATGAGAATTTTAGTAAGTATCTTCTAAACGTATTTAAAAAAGTAAGGAGATAGTTATGTCTTTCGTTTTAGATGATTTTATTGAAGAATTACGTGCTTTAGTAAACGTTGATTGCGGCACTTTTTCGCTAGCTGGAAATGCTATAGTTGTTGATTTAATGGCTAAAAAATATACCGACTTAGGCTTTGATGTAAAAAAAGTTTCATGCGATAAAGCAGGCGTAGGCCTTGAAATAAGAAACAAGCCAGAAGTTGAACATATTGACGTTATGATGATTGGTCACTTAGATACAGTTTTCCCCGAAGGAACTGTAGCTGAACGCCCAATGACTATAAAAGACGGTATAGGTTATGGCCCAGGTATTGCCGATATGAAAGCAGGTTTACTTGCAGCAACTTGGGCAATACGTGGCTTAGACAAAGCAGTATTAGATAAGCTTTCAATTTGTTTTTGCATGAACCCAGATGAAGAAATTGGTTCTGTTCATTCAAGCTCTTGGCTTGTAGAAGTAGCAAAAAAAGCTAAATATGTACTTGTTGCTGAACCTTCACGCGGTAGAAATATTCTTACAAAAGCTCGTAAAGGTATGGCTAAATATACTATGAATTTTCATGGTAAGCCAGTACATGCTGGTAACGATTTAGCAAGTGGCAGAAGTGCAATTACTGAAATGGCTCATTGGGTACATTTTTTCAATTCACTTACCAATTTTGAAACTGGTACTACCTTTAACGTAGGTGTTGCAAAAGGCGGTACAGTAGCAAATGTTGTTGCTGAATTTGCTGATATTGTTATTGATACTCGCTATTGGGATAATGACGATTATGAAAATGTACATAATCGCATTCTTGAACAAGCTAAAACTCCTTTTGTTGAGGGCGTAAAAGTTACAGTTGAAAGACAGTTTACAAAACCTTCTATGAATCCAAATGATAATACTATTGGATACATGAACTTGGTTGAAGAAGCTGCAAAAGAACTTGGCGTAGACACACTAGAATGGATTGCAGTTGGTGGCTTATCAGACGGTAACACAACAGCATCATTAGGTATTCCAACACTTGATGCTTTTGGCCCAACAGGCGGTGCTTTACATAGTGCTGATGAATTTTTAGAGCTAGATACAATTGAATTTCGTATTCAATTAATGCAAAAAGTTCTTACAAAAATATCTGCATTATAATTTATTTGCTTAGTATTTGTAATTCCCCTTTTCTGTTGTATAAGAGAAAAGGGGAATTTGTTTTTGTGTTATATAATATGTATAATGTAAATAAAAACAGAAAGAAATGTCGAAAAAGTTTACAGTGTTTAAAACTAAAAATAAAATAAGCAATAAAAATAGTTTCTTACGGAGTGGCACGTAATTTGCTTAATAAATTATGGTTGAAGAAAATTGCAAACAAAGTTGGAGGATGTATGAAAAAATTATCATACACATTAGCATTAGCCTTATTTGTGACATTTAGCTTTACTCAAGCCCAAGCGGCTTTAATAAATGATTGGTCTTATGACTTAGTTGATATAACATATACAGATGCTCATAATGGAACAATAACTAATAACGGAAGTGGTTACTATTGGGAAGCAGAAGATAAGTTTAATTCAACTGATGATAAAAATATTTTTGTTTCTCAAGCTACAACAACATCACATGATGGCACTGTTAGCTTTACAGAAGATAGTAATGAAGCGTTTGTAAACCCTGAAAAAGTTAATGATAAGGGTAATGCAAATTCAAATGCGTTAAATAAAGTTTGGGATAGTGTAACAAATAAGCCATTAACAACTCTTAATTTTGCGTATACAGTATCTTCTGCTACAGCTGGTGTAAGCATGGAATTTACATATTCAATACCGCTATACACTACAAGTGCTTGGTCATCAAATGGTAAAGGTAATGACCATAGCTTTATTTACTATAAACCATCAGAAATTACAGTTTCTGGCACAACTAGTGTATCATTCCAAGAATATACATACAATGTATCTGATTTTTCTTATGTAGTAGCTGAGAATGCAATGTTCTCTATTGATTCAAACGCTGTTACATATACAGGGTGGGTTATTAACGGAGCCGACAGAAATAACGGTCGCTACGGTGAACCAATTTTAGAATTTGATATTGATGGTGCTTTTATGCTCTCTTATATTGAAGGAGGGGTTTTAGAAACTGCACCTACTCCTACACCTGAACCTGCAACTATGCTTCTTACTGGCTTAGGCCTAGCTGGCATTGGTGCAATAAAACGCCGTCGTAATAAATAATTAGCCTACTAAATATAAATAATAAACTCGCTTACTATTATAGTTAAGCGAGTTTTTATATTTTTTGTTCATTTGTGTCCATAAAGTATAATATTTCACTTGCTTTAGGGTAATAAATAATTTATGTTGAAATTTGAGTAATTACTTGAAGCATGCACAGTAAACGCACTAGTTAGTTTATCTGTTATGCGGGTTTTAGAAACATATCCTAATTATAAAGTAGGTATATTATGCATAAAAGAGCTATAGAAATAAGAAATTTCTTACACACAATTCCTGAACCTAGCACAAAGGAAGAAAAAACTTCTGCATGGCTTGCAACCCAATTAAAAAATGCTGGTTATGAGGTAGAAACGAATATAGGTGGCATGCATGGCATTGTTGGTACACTAAAAGGCAAACAGGCGGGAAATACTGTTGCTATTCGTGCTGATATGGATGCCTTATTACATGTTGTTAATGATGTAGAGCAAGCAATGCACACATGCGGACACGATGCTAACTGTGGTATTGTGCTTGCTGTTGCAGAAAAACTTGCTAATGAGGGGCTAGAACGTGGCACGTTAAAAATTATTTTTCAATCTGCCGAAGAAATATTTGCTGGTGCATTAGCTATGGTGAAAGCTGGCGTTGTTGACGATGTTGATTATTTAATCGGTACTCACTTACGCCCAATTGCAGAAGCAAAACTTGGGCAAGCTACACCTGCTTTGGTGCATGGGGCAGTAATGTGTATTAAAGCAGAAGTATACGGTAAACAATCGCACTCTGCAAGACCTCATCTTGGCATAAACTCAATTGATGGTGCATGTTTGATTGTAAACGCTATAAATGCAATAAAAGAAATACCAACAAAAAGTTGGTCTGCGAAAACAACTATGTTCAACTCTAACACGGTTGTAACAAACGCAATACCAGATAAAGTTTCTTTGGCTTTCGATTTTAGGGCAGAAAATAACGAAATTGCAAATAGTATGAAAGCTAAAATTTATAGTATAGTTGAAAATGCCCCCAAAGCTATTGGGGCAACAGCTCAAATAACTAGCTTTGATTTTATCCCTGCTGCCGATTACGATGATGATGTTACAGCAATACTTGCAGAATCTATAACCGAAACACTTGGTAGCGAGGGCTTGTTAGCTCCAATAATCACGCCAGGTGGTGACGATTTTCACTTCTATAAGCAAGAATTGCCTAAGCTAAAAGTTGGCTTTGTTGGTATAGGTGCAGACCTTACGCCTGGGTTACACATGCCTGAAATGAACTTTGATGAAAAAGCCCTTGGCAGTGGTGTCGATATTTTTTACAAAGCACTAAAAAAATTACTATAATACAAATAAAAAAGCTACCAACAGGTAGCTTTTTTATTTAACCTCTTAAATTTTTATTAAAATAAATTTCATACAAAGTTATATTTTTAAAATATAACTTATTAACCTGTAATTGAGATATTGAGTTGTTATTCAATGACTCGCTATGCTTCTTCAAACCTATCATTATACGAATCGTCAAGAGAAATAATAATAAAACAGGAACTAATTCTAGCA
The DNA here is from genome assembly GCA_964369275.1 of uncultured Desulfovibrionaceae bacterium. Lineage (GTDB taxonomy): Bacteria > Desulfobacterota > Desulfovibrionia > Desulfovibrionales > Desulfovibrionaceae > CAYJAZ01. The sequence continues at coordinate 2,135 of CAYJFV010000091.1, read as the reverse complement.
CCTATATCTGCATATTCAGTGAAATTTTTGATGTTTGACAATAACCCATTAAACATTATTTATAAAATAAGGTGGCGATATGGCAAAAATCAAAACAGAATACACTTGTTCACTCATTCTTACCTCTGATATCATCGGTGGAAAGTGGAAATTAAGAATATTATGGCATATTTTACACGGCGATAATCGCTTTTCGCTTTTGCAAAAAGCTATCCCAGATATTACGCATAAGATGCTTATAACTCAGCTAAAAGAGCTTGAAACAAGTGGAATTTTAATTAGAACCGATTTTAATGAGCTTCCACTTAGGGTAGAATATTCAATTTCTGAAAAATATAAAAATATTGAACCAATATTAGATAATCTTTGTAAGTTTACACTGGACTATGCAGAAAAAAATAATATTACAATAGTTGAAAAATAAACTTTCTCCTCTACTGTAGGTAGGTACAAAAAAGTACCTTATTGCAGCATTCTAAAAAAATGCTAAGCTAAGAGCAGTTAAAAAAAGGAGAAAAATTATGACTAATTTAAATACACAAAATACTGAACAAAATGTATATCCTCGTGCTTTCTCGCATATTGGTTTATCTACACCAGATTTGGAAAAAGCTGTTGAGTTTTACAAAAATGTTATGGGTTGGTATGTTGTTATGGAACCTTCTGTTGTAACAGAAGAAAGCGAAAGTGCTATAGGAATTATGTGTGAAGAAGTTTTTGGTGCAGGCTATGAAAGCTTTAAAATAGCACACATGGTAACATCTGATGGTATAGGTATTGAACTTTTTGAATTTAAACAAAATGATAAAGAAAAAGTACCTTTTGAATTTATCAAAACTGGTATGTTTCACTTTAGTGTTCAAGACCCTAATCTTGAAGAGTTAGTAGAAAAAATTGTTGCACATGGTGGCAAACAAAGAATGCCAGTGAGATATTATTACCCTGGTGAAAAACCATATAGAATGTGTTATGTTGAAGATCCATTTGGTATTGTGTTTGAAGTATATTCACATAGTTATGAAGTAACATATTCAAAGGGTGCATACTAAAATATTATAAATTTTTAACTGATTTGCTTACAGCAATTGAAAAATACTTGCTGCAAGACAGATTGCTGCGTACTCTATAAAAAAACTTCGGCTAATTCAAAGTGTTACTTTAGATTTGCCGAGGTTTTCTTGTTTTACTTAAAAACGGATTTGCTTGTAAATAAGAATTAGCGTTAAAATAATGCTGATAAAAACTACAATAAATATTCATTTGAATCTGTTGGAGCATTTTCTCGCTCTTTATCAGAGTATTCACGAACAGAATTGCAAACAGTAATTTTGTAGCTTTCAAAAAGTTTGTTCTTTCCCTCAGCTTGGCTTAGTCTATGCTCAAGCGTGTTTCTCCAGTTTGTCACAGCTTCTTCGCTTTCCCAAATATTCATGGAAAGGAGTTTGCCTTCGGTATTTAGGCTTTGAAATCTTTCAGCTCTGATAAAACCTTCGGCGTCGGCAAGTAGTTCTTTGAGCATTGCGGCATTTTCAAGGTATTTTTTCATCCCTTCTTTAGTTGGTATTACTTCAAATAATACAATTACATTATTCATATTTACTCACCTTGCTCCCTCTATACACATAAAATTCTCGGCTAAGCCAAAGCATGATTTTAGATTAACCGAGGATTTTGCTTTAAGCAAGAGAGAAATAATATTTGGAAAAGCTAAAAAATTCTATTTTATTGTCATTATTCTTTTTGAAAAATGAATTTGGTAAAAGGACTTAGAGTAGAGTGTTTAGAATAATGAGCAGTTATTTTTTTATTGACAATCTCTCTGCTAATAGCTAGAGCTTTTTTATACGCGGAAGGTGCGTTATATTAAATAATTCGCTGGATAAAGATTTAAAGACCACTAACAGTATAAAGAATATCTATAAAAAAGATAAGCCTCCACGATTTTTGTTATTTATACCTTGCGTTGGTTCAGTGAAAAATTGTGTAGCCTATCCAAACCTCACTACAAGAAACGTGGTTCTTGTTTCGTTCGCTAAAGTTTTGTTCACTCCGTTCTCAATTTTGTACACAAATTTAGTTTGCAACCTAAATTTAAGTTGTGTGTATCTTATTGATTTTTATTTATATAAAGGTAG
>CAYJFV010000090.1:1622-7080 GCA_964369275.1 uncultured Desulfovibrionaceae bacterium | reverse complement strand
GCTGCGATGTTCGAGCCACATTTACATACAAAAATACCTATTTTCATTAGGCTGCTCCCCCTTGAATTTTACCATTAATAACTCGTGGGTCTACCACAAGTTTTTTCAACATGGTATCTTCTTCACCTAAGCCATACGCCATACCCATAAGTTGAGTAAAGTACACTACAGGAATATCGTATTTAGTATCGCTTAGCTTTTCAGCTTGAACTTGACGTAAATCAAGGTTCATTTGGCATAAAGGACAAGCAACTGCAATAACATCAGCACCAAATTCTTTAGCTCTTTCTAGTAAGCGAGAAACTAAGGTTGATGTCATTTTTTGGTTAGGAATACCGTGTGCTGCACCGCAACATTCGGTTTTTAGTGGGTAGTCAACACATTCTGCACCTAAAGAGTTTAGAATATTATCCATGCTCATTGGGTATTCACAGTCATCAAAATTCATAATATGCTGTGGGCGTGTTAATAAACAGCCATAGTAGCAAGCTACTTTTAAACCATTTAATGGTTTTACTACTTTAGAAGCAATTTTTTCTAAACCAACTTCTTCAACTAAATATTGAAGAACTGAATAGGTTTCAGGCAGTGCTTCAGTAGGTGTATCTAATAAAGAATCTACTTCTTTTTTGAAAGCTTCGTCTTGCATACGGAATTTAGCAGTTTTTAGGTTAGCTAAACATGATGGGCAAGAAGTAAGCAATTTTTCAGGATTAATTTCAGCCGCTAAACGTAAGTTACGTGCTGCTAATGCTGTTGATAATTCATGGCTCATAGTATGAGCTGGTGTTGAACCACAACAGTTAAAGTCTTCCACTTTAGTTGTAACAACACCAAGATGACGCATAATTGCCTGACTTGATGTTTCATAATCAATACTTGAACCAAGTGCAGTACAACCAGGATAGTACGCTAATTTCATCTATTTGCCCCCTCTTTGTTCATATCTTTCAAAGATACGTGTCACTTCAGACTTACCTTTAATCATGTGTGGTAAGAAAGGAAGCTTATTTCTAATTAAAGCAGGGTACATGATGTTAAGTTCATCAAAGAAACGTCCTGTTCTAAGCATATAGCCAGCCATAGTACCCATTTCATAAGAAAGGCCACTGTATTTAACTGTTTGCAAGAACGATTTCCAGAACATTTCTACACGGCGTACATTTACATAGCCTTCAGCACGAGCTTTATGGCGTAAAACGTCCATTACGTTCGCAACGTCGATATTGTTAGGACAACGAGCTGTACATGTAGAACAAGAAAGACAAAGCCACAATGACTTAGAAGATAATGCCTCTTCCTTCATGCCCATTTGTGTGGCACGCATAATTTGGCTTACTTGCTTGTCATATAAAAAAGAAGCAGGACAACCAGCAGAACATTTACCGCATTGGTAGCAATTAGCAAGGCATTGCCCACTTTCGTGTTCTATTGCCTTTGTAAAAGCCCTATCTCTTTTATTTAATTGAAGTATTTCCATAGCTTTTCCCATGAAATTTCCTAGGTTAAAGAGTTATAAAAAAGGTTACAGAACCCTATAGCATAATCAGAAAAAATAGTCAATCATTTCTAAGATAAATGACTTATCAACTAAAGCATTTATTCAAGATAAATATAGCTAATAATCAGCATAAATCTTTTTGTTTAATATTGTTACAAATGTAATTTTTTACAAATATGCAAAACTTGCAAGATAATAACTTTTCATGTATATATGGAAAACATTAAATTAATATATTTTGGAGCAACCAAATGACTCAAGCAACAACAAATATTTTATATAGATTAGATTGTCAGATAAATGCTGAAGATGCTGAAATAGCACAAGCTTTTATTTTTGGTGCTTTGCCTTACGGTTTTGAAGAAGAAAACTTGCCTAACAATAAAGTTCTTATTCGTATACATTGCGAATTTCAAGAAAAGCTAGAAGAAATACACGAACTTCTAAAATCACATTACCCTTATGCTACCTTTGAAGTTTCTGAAATTGAAAATCAAGAATGGGCAGAAGCATGGAAGCAATATTTTACACCAGTAAAGGCTGAAAGTTTCTTAGTTTTACCCTCTTGGGAAAAAGGGCAAGAACTTAATGATGCTTCGCTTACTCCTATATACATAGAACCTAAATCTGCTTTTGGAACGGGGCATCATGCAACTACTGCCTTATGTTTACATCTAATAGATGTTCTAAACCAAGAAAATAAAATAGACAAAAATCAATTGTTTTTAGACTTAGGTTGTGGAACTGGTATTTTAGGTATTGCGGCACATTCTTTTGGCTTAGAAGGTCTTTGCACTGATATTGACCCGATAGCGATTGAAAACACAAAAGAAAATTTAGAACTTAATGATATAAATAATGGCATTAGTCTTGCCCTAGGAAGCATAGAAGTAGCAAGGAACTTCTTCCCTAATAAAAAATACGATATTATTATAGCTAACATTCTAGCTGAGCCATTAAAGTTTTTAGCAAAAGACATTATGGCAGAATTGAAAGGGAAGTCTTACCTTATACTTTCAGGTATACTTTCTTCACAAGCCGATGGTATTTGTGAGGCGTATAAAGAACTTGGCACGCCTCGTAAAATTGAAGCTTTAGATATGCCACACCTTTGCCCAGAAAATATAGCAACCGATGAAATTAAACCTTCCGATTCTTGGGTAGCTCTTTTATTTGAAGTAAATAAATAACATGAACACAATTGAAAAAAATATACTACTTATAATAAATGCTTCTGAGGGTATTTTACAAATAGTTCTTGGTGAAAAAACAAGCAAAGGAACTATAAAGCTTCTTGTTAATCAAGAATGGGATTGCCCTAAAGACAGCACTGAAAAACTTACTCCACTTATTAAACAGATATTCTCTCAGCTAGGTTTAGCATTATCCTCTATATATAAGATAGCAAGTGTAACTGGTGCAGGTTCATTTACTGGTATTAGGCTAAGCTTATGTTCTTCTGCCGCTTTATCGCGTGCCTTAGATGCACAGCAATGCAGTATAGATTTTCTAACAGCTTTATCTTATAACGCTTCCACAACAAAAGGTACTATAACACGCGTAATTACGCATGCAAAAAAAGACTTAGTACACGTGGCTGATTTTTTATTTGAAGAAGACAATAAAGCAGTTCAACTTGAAGCAACCCGTATACTTTCCCCAACTCAAGTGTTAGAAGAGCTTACCTCAAACGATAATAAAGTTCATTTTCTTCTAGGTTCAGGGCTTACAAAGCATGAAGAGCTTTTTATGCAAGCTAAAGATAGAACAAAAACTTCTTTCTTATCTTCATATACTAACAGCTTAAACCCTCAAGTATTACTTAAACTTGCTTTTGAAAACAACTGCAATTTAAGGTATTTAGATGCTGAATATGTACGTTCCTGTGATGCCGTAGATAATTTAGCACATATTTCAAAAAAATTAGGGAATGATGTTGATTCTTCTTTCAAACTATACGATGAATTGACAAAATAAACAAAACAAAAATAACAAAAAAATAGATTCGAATATATTTTAATATAGAATAACGCTCTTGCAAAATGTGTATATTCTATGCTATTTATTCTTACACAAAATAATAAAGTAGGTTTTTTATGCTTGTATATCTTATTGGAGCTGGTCCTGGTGATAATGAACTTCTTACATTAAAAGGTAAACGTGCTCTTGAAGAAGCAGATGTTGTTGTATACGATGCCCTAGCATCAGATGAATTATTAAACTTCTGCAAAAAAGATGTTGAAAAAATATATGTTGGGAAAATTGCTGGCAACCATGCTATGAAGCAAGAAGATATAAACCAAACTCTTATTGATAAAGCTAAAGAAAATGGCGGGCAAATTGTTGCACGTTTAAAAGGCGGCGACCCTTACATTTTCGGGCGTGGTGGTGAAGAGGGCGAAGCCTTACACAATGCTAATGTACCTTTTGAAGAAGTGCCTGGCATTTCAAGTACAATTGGCGGCCCAGCTTATGCAGGTATTCCTGTTACTCACCGTGCATATTCTTCCTCGCTCACAATTATTACAGGCCATGAAGACCCAACTAAAGAAGATTCCGTTCATAACTGGGATGCTTTAGCAAAATCTGCCTCAACCTTAGTATTTGTTATGGGTATGGCTAACTTACCGCATATCACTAAAAATCTTATTGAAGCAGGCATGAGTCCATCTACTCCGGGTGCATTAGTATATAAAGCCACCACCCCTGAACACCGTTCAATTACTGGTGAAATTCAAGATTTACCACGCTTAGCAAAAGAGCATAATTTTACTAACCCTTGCCTTATTGTTATAGGCAATGTTGTAAAAATGAAAGACAAGCTAGATTGGTTCGAGAAAAAACCATTACTAGGTAAAAACATTGTTGTTACCCGTGCAAGAGAACAAGCAAGTTCAATTGCTCAAATGTTATCTAGCTTAGGTGCTAATGTTGTTCAATTCCCAACAATTGAAATTAAGCCAGTTACTAACTTCACCGAAACAGATAAAGAAATTGCTAATATGTCTAATTATGACTGGGTAATTTTCACCTCAATCAATGGTGTAGAGCATTTCTATAACCGCCTACACGCAGTAAAGAAAGACAGCCGTATTTTCAATTCTTGCAAAATAGCAGCTATTGGGCCAGCTACAGCTAAAGGCTTAGAAGACAGGGGCATTATAGCCGACTTTGTACCAACAGCCTATATGGCAGAAGGTATAGTTGAAGGCTTACAAGAACATGGAATAAAAGGCAAAAAAGTTCTTATTATTCGTGCTAAAGAAGCCCGTGAACTGCTTCCTGTTGAATTAGAAAAAAATGGTGCAGAAGTTAAAATTCTAACTATATACGAAACAATAGCTAGTCAGAACAATAAAGCAGAGTTAGAAGCCTTACTTAGTGAAGACAAAATAGATTGCGTTTCTTTTGGTTCTTCCTCAACAGTAAAAAATTTCTTTGCTCAAATTCCAGTAGAAAGTGTTAAGAATTTACAAAGATTGAAGTTTGCTTCTATTGGCGATATTACCTCTAATACCTTATCAGAGTTTGGCTTTAAAGCAGACATTCAACCAACTAACTTTACCATTCCTGAACTTGTTCAAAGTATTAAGCAGTTCTACAATAAATAAGGGAAACTATGCGATTAAAACTTGGTATTCTTGCCTCTGGCAGTGGTTCTAATGCAGAAGCTATTATAGAAGCAGCAAAAAAAGGAACTTTAAACGCTGATATACAATTAGTTTTCACCAATAAAGCAAATGCTGGTGTAATTGAGCGAGCTAAGAAATACAACGTTCCTTGTGTTGTGCTAGAGCATAAAGAATTTGCTTCCCGTGAAGATTTCGATTCTAAAATGGTTGAAATCCTCAAAGAATACCATTGCGATACTATTGCAATGGCTGGTTTTATGCGTTTAGTTACCCCTACATTCATCAACGCCTTTAAAGGACGCATTCTAAACGTTCACCCTGCTAT
>CAYJFV010000090.1:0-1612 GCA_964369275.1 uncultured Desulfovibrionaceae bacterium | reverse complement strand
TACTCCCCTCTTTCAAAGGGGCACATGGCATTGATGACGCTAGAGATTATGGCGTAAAACTATTCGGTTGCTCAGTTCATTTTGTTGATGAAATTATGGATAATGGCGAAATTATTATTCAAGCCGCACTTCCAGCTAATTTTGATACAATTGAAGAAGCACAAGCCACCGAAGAATTATTACATAAGTTAGAGCATAAAATATACATTCAAGCATTAAAGTGGCTTAGCGAAGAACGCCTAGAAATTATTGAAAGAAAAGTTAAATTACATACTCCGCATCATATAGTTTCACAATTCCCAATTGAAAATGTATTGATATATCCCTTTTTAGAAGATTAAGGATACTCTATGCAAAGTATAAGAGAATTATATCGTATTGGTTTAGGACCCTCATCAAGCCATACCATGGGGCCAAAATTTGCCGCGGAAGACTTTTTATCTAAAACTAGAAATGCGGCACGCTATAAAGTAACTCTTTATGAAAGCCTTGCCGCAACAGGTAAAGGGCATTTAACCGATAAAGCCGTACTATCAGTTCTAAAACCAGAAAAAACCGAACTCTTGTGGAAGCCTGAAGAAAGCCTACCTGAACACCCTAACGCTATGCTATTTGAAGCACTAGATAAAGAAGGTAATGTATTTCAAACAGAAACCTACTTTAGCGTTGGTGGCGGAAGAATAAAAACTAAAAGCAACCTCAACTCCGCCGAAAGCGACCTATACAAAGAAACTAATACAGAAGAAATTATAGCTCTATGCGACTATAATGGCACCAGCTATTGGGAATATGTTGTTTCCTACGAGGGTGAAGATATTTTCAACTATCTTTACAAAATATGGAAGCAAATGCAAGACTCTATCGATATAGGCCTAACAACTCAAGGTGTTCTTCCTGGTTCTATTCGCCTGCGTCGTCAAGCATGGAACTATTCTCAGCGTACAAAAACAGCTTCCCCAAAATTACAATTAACTGGAAAGCTTGCCTCCTATGCCTTTGCAGTATCAGAACAAAATGCAGGCGGTAACCTAGTTGTTACAGCCCCTACCTGCGGCTCGTGCGGTGTAATGCCAGCCGTTCTCAAATTTCTACAAGAAAGTTACGAATTTGACGACAGTGAAATAATTCAAGCTCTCGCCACCGCCGCCGTATTCGGAAATGCCGCAAAGCATAATGCCTCCATCTCAGGTGCAGAAGTTGGCTGTCAAGGAGAAGTTGGCGTTGCCTGTGCAATGGCCGCCGCCGCCGCTTGTCACCTTTTTGGTGGTTCACTAAGGCAAATTGAATGTGCCGCCGAAATGGGCTTAGAACATCACCTAGGTTTAACCTGCGATCCCGTTGACGGCTTAGTGCAAATACCCTGCATCGAACGTAACGTTTCCGCCGCCGCAAGTGCAATTTCTTGTGCCGAACTTTCCATTCTATCAGACGGTTCTCACCGCATAACCTACGACGAAGTCGTAACCGTTATGATGGAAACAGGACAAGACCTAAACAGCAGATACCGCGAAACCGCAATGGGCGGCTTAGCAAAAATCTTCGCTCAGAAAAACGAAAACTTATAGATAGAATTTACTTTTTTCTTAGTTTGTTTTTTTTATTTTATTGGGGA
>CAYJFV010000089.1:352-7104 GCA_964369275.1 uncultured Desulfovibrionaceae bacterium | reverse complement strand
TCATCGCCCATGATACTGCATATTCTTGTGTGGGAAAGTAGGTCGATGCCAAGTTGAATTTCAAAAAAAAGACTCACTATTGTGAGTCTTTTTTTTGTTTAAGTATTGTCAAAAGTTATACTACGTGATTATACAAGAGTATGTGTATCATGCATGTCAGCGAACGTAGTATAAGCGAACTATACTATAAAGTCACTGCATACGTGTGGGAAAGTAGTATGAGTTAGCTATGGGCTCACGTACTATTAAGTCACCAAGTTGAATTTGTTTAAGTATTGACTTGAAATAGACCTACCAACATTCAACAAGATTAAGTTGTATCTTACTTGTGAGTATATGACAGCTATGTTTATACCGTGGTGGGTATATTTGTAGTTAGGTGTCTTATAAGTGCTTTTCTACTTTTTTAGATTAGAACTATCATCATAGTTAAATCTAGTTCATTTAGTGCAAAGACAATATTGCTTCTCAACAGATAAACTACGTCACAGCAAATGACATTCTGAGGAGCGTAGCGACGTGATAATCTAGGAAATACTATTAAGTCTTTTTATTTTTTAATTATTATAATAAAAGTTTTTTTTCTTAGAAAATTGAACGTATCTATATAAAATTCTAAAAATATATTAAATTATAACAATAATACAACACAAAAAAAACTTTTCTCTATGTGAAGAGAAAAGTTTTTAATTATTAATATCCTATATATTACTATTTACATTCATAATATATAATCTATAAAAAAAATATTTATACATTTCTATGCATAACTTGCTTCAAGTGCAGTTTCACGTATTTTGAGTTGTTTAGAAAGGAATTGATAGTAAATTAGGCAAAGAACAACTTGCACCACACTAGCTGCTGGTGTAGCAAGCCCTATATGAAAGAGAGTTGCACCTTCTTGTAAGCTCATAAAATACGCAACAGGAACACGAATACCAATTGCACATATAATACCTTGTAACATAACAAATGTAGTTTTTCCACAACCTGTAAAAAAACCAGTAAGAGAAAATAAAAATGAGCATAACATACAATCAAAAGAAAAAGCTTTCATATATAGCCAACCTTGACTAAGAACAAGACTATCTTTAGAAAATGGACTTAATAATACATCTCCATAATTATATGCTGAAAAGCAGATAAAAATTGATATAATAAATGATGTTGTGACTGCATATTTCAAAGCTAATTTTGCTCTATCTATACTTTTAGCTCCATAATTTTGAGCAGTGAATGTTGAAATTGATTGTGCAAAGGAAGCAGGTAAAAGCATTATGAAACCGATAAGTCTTCCTGCAACGCCAAGCCCTGCTGATGCATATAGTCCCAAACCATTAACTAATCCAGTAACAAATAAAAATGTGAAATTCACTAAAGTATCTTGCAGAGCAATTGGTACACCATAAAGTAAAATTTTTTTCGTTTCATCATTGTGAAATTTTATGTGCTTATAAGAAAATGTAAATGGAAGACCACGTTTTTTTATAATAATTATTGATAGTATTACACTTATTGCTTGTGCAAAAACTGTCGCAATTGCGGCACCTTTAGCACCCATTCCAAATTGTGCTACAAGGACTAAATCGAGAATAATATTAGTTACACATGCAATACCTACAGTCATAAGTGGAGTTTTTGCATCACCTAAACCTCTAAACACAGCACCAAGTAAATTATAACCAACAAAAAATGTTACGCCTAAAGAACTAATTCTAATATAGTCTATTGTTTGCTGATAGGCTTCAGGAGGTGCATTCAATATATTTGATATATTTTCAGCAAAAAACATTAGAATGCAAGTAAAAAATAAAGCTATAACAGCAAATACGCATGTAGAAGCTCCAACCGCATTACCTGCAATTTCAATTTTCTTTTCACCTATTCTTTGCCCAATAAGCACTGTAACACTTATTGAAAAACCAATTAAAAAGCCTTGAATTGTATGCATAATTTGACCGCCAGTAGCAACACCTGAGACATCTGCCGAGGTTGCAAATTGCCCTACAATCATCAAATCAACCGCTGAGTACATAACTTGCAAAAACATTGCAAGCATAAGCGGAATAGCAAATTTAATTAATGGAAAATAAATTTTACCTGATGTGAAATTCGTTACGTTATTCATTATTAATCCTTGATATTTTCGATATTTATATTAATCTTATTAAGTAAAGATACTAAAGTATCTTTGTCTTTTTGGGAAAAACCTTTAAGAAATTTTTCTTCAACATTATCAAACATTGTTATAGCTTTTTTAAAAAGTGTAACTCCATAAGGTGTTATGATTATGTGTTTAAATCTTGAATCTTTTTCACTAGCTTTTCTTTCTATAAGATTACTTTTTTCCATGTTATCAAGCATTAGGCTTATAGCAGAACGTTTAATGCTTAATTCACTTTCTAAATCTTTTTGAAATGTTTTTAAGCCTATTTCTTGTCTTGCAAAAATAACTTCAATTGTATGAATTTGAACACGAGTTATTTCAACAGGTAGCAGAGTAATTGCATACTTTTCCATTGTACGTGATATAGCATTATGCGTATTTCTTACCACTAAGCCAATTTTTTGTGTGTGTGACATATATACCTTATAAAATAGTTTAGTACCAAACTAATAAAAGAAAAACTATAATATGTCAACAAAAAAATAAAGTTAAGAATTATTTTCTTCTGGGTGGCTTTTTTTGTATACTTCAACAAGATGCGATAAATTCAAATGAGTGTACAATTGAGTTGTAGAAATTCTTGCATGCCCTAAAAGTTCTTGAACAGTGCGTAAATCTAATCCTGATTCAAGTAAATGTGTTGCAAAAGCATGTCTAAATGAATGTGCCGTAATGTGCGGCGTGCCTTCTTGTTTTTGAATTTTATCTATAATTCTTAAGGCTTCACGTCTATTTAGTCTACTACCTCTTACGCCTATAAACAAAGCCTGATTTCTACTTTGTGGAATGTCGGCTAATAAGTGTGTTGAAAGCTCAAGCCAGCTATCTAGGGCAGTTTTAGAAAGTTCTGTAAGTGGTACATAGCGTTGCTTTGAGCCTTTACCTAATACCATAAGCGAGGATTTTTCTTTTGAGTAATCAGATAAATTCAAACTAAGAGCTTCGGAAATTCTAAGCCCAGAACCGTATAATAATTCTATCAGTGCAAGGTCACGTGCAAGTATTGCTTTTTTTTTAGAATTTATAGTATGAACGTTTGAATTATCATTATCATTTGAAATATTATTTTCAAGATTAATTGGTTTATCGAGGATATGTAAAACTTGGTCTTTGCTTGGAACATTTGGGTGGTGTTTTGGCTGTTTAGGGTTTCTAATAGATTCAATAGGCGATTTTTCTATAATTTTTTTTCGTAAACCATAATTAAAAAAAGCACGCAAGGAAGATAATTTTCTGGAAATTGATGTTTTTGCATATTCTTTAGCATGCAATGCACCGAGAAAAAGTTGAATATCTTTTTTATTTATTTCAGAAAGATTATTTAAATTTTTATTTTGTGTATCTGTAAGGTATGAATTAAATTCTATTAAGTCTGTTCTATAGGCCCTTACAGTTGCAAGCGACATATTTTTTTGGGTTTCTAACCATAAAATAAAAAGTTCAGCTTTGTCAGGTAAAATATGAGAAGTATCAGAAGTATTATTCTTTAATGCCATACCATGCACCTTCAAAGCGTTCTATATGCTCATTCATTTCTAAATATACTAAAGCAATAGATAATTCTTGAATATTTGTATTTACTTTTAGTTGGGTAAGTTTTTCTAGCAGAGTATCTACTTGATATTTATTATTTTTGAAAAGTTCAATTATATGCCATTCAAGGCTATTTTGTTCAAAGCTATTCTCTTTTTTAGTAGCAACTTTTGAAAGTTTAGAATATGTTTCATGCTCTTGCTGTTTTTTTTCTTGTACGCTTTCTTTCTTTTTATTTGTAACTTTTTTTTCTTCTTCTTTAGGAATGTCTAGTATTGATATTTGGTCAAAAAGATCTTGTGAATCTATTTTTTTTGATTTTAGCAAGTTAGAAATTTGCCCAGCTTCAGCTTTGAGGATTGGGAGTAAATCTTCAAGTATATCTTCTGCATTAAAAACAGCTTTAGCCCCTTGCCTTAGTAGTTCTTGGCAACCTTTAGAATATTTTGAGCCAATAGCACCTGGAATAGTATAAACGGCTCTACCTTGTTCATTAGCTAGCCTAGCTGTAATCATGCTGCCACTTTTAGTATCTGCTTCTACTACTAAAACACCATGCGACATTCCGCTTATAATTCTATTTCTAATAGGAAAGTAGCTAGGGTCGGGCTGAGTAGCGGGAGCAAATTCACTTATAAGTAAGCCTTTATCTTGTAAGGCAAAGTAAATATCTTCATTATTTTTTGGATAGATAACATCAATTCCAGAACCAAGAACCCCAATACTAGAGCCAATTTCTTGTAAAGAACCATAATGAGCACTTCTATCAATACCGCGTGCCATACCTGATATAATTGTTATACCACATAAAGATAATGCCTTAGCTAAGTAAGCACTAACATTTTGCCCAAGTGGGGAACAAATGCGAGAGCCTACTATAGCAAGGCATGGATTTAACAATAATTCCTTATTACCCCTTACGTAAAAATAAAGAGGTGCATCTGGAATTTCTTTAAGAAGTGGAGGATAAAAAGGCGATGTCCATAGAATGATATCTGCATCAAGGTCTCGTGCATTTTCCCATTCACGTCTGCCAAGTTCACGCCACTTATCATTAGCAATATTATCAGCTTTTGCTAAAAGCCCAACTTCATTCCATTTTTCTAAATTTTGGATTGCATCATAAGCAGAACCAAAATACTGAAGCAATTTTGCACCTGAACGAGCCCCAATCTGTTTGGCATGCCTAAGTGCAATACCTGCCCAGTATTCTTTACGTTCATCTTCATTGAGCTTTTCAAGTGCTGTTTTCATACTTGCTCCCGAAGGTTGAATGATAGTTTCTCCTAATCTCTAGTAAGTTTTCTGAATTTAGGGCGTGTAGGACTTTGCTTTCCAAAACGTTTAATTTTATCTTGTTCATATTCAGAGAAGTTACCTTCAAAGAAGTCAACTTTACTTTCGTCTTCAAAAGCAAGAATATGTGTTGCAATTCTATCTAAGAACCAACGGTCGTGGCTAATTACAAGCACGCAACCAGCGAAGTTTTCTAAACCATCTTCTAAGGCACGCATTGTATTTACATCAAGGTCGTTTGTCGGTTCGTCAAGAAGTATTACGTTTGCACTTTGCTTTAGAATTTGAGCAAGGTGAACACGGTTTCTTTCACCACCTGAAAGCACATCAACTTTCTTTTGCTGATCAGAACCTTGAATATTGAAGCGAGAACAATAAGCCCTTGCATTCATTTCTTTATTGCCAAGCTTAATTGTTTCAGCACCTTCACTTATTACTTCATACACACTTTTGCCTGGTGTTAAAGTTGAGCGTGATTGGTCAATATATGCGTATTTTACAGCAGGAGCAACAGAAATTGTACCAGAGTCAGGCTGTTCAATACCAACAAGCATTTTAAATAGGGTAGATTTACCTGCACCGTTAGGTCCAATAATACCAACAATTGCGTTTGGTGGAATAATGCAACTTAGCCCATCAACAAGCAATTTATCACCCATGCTCTTAGTAATATTAGAAATTTCAATTGCAGTTTTACCAAGACGTGGCCCCGGTGGAATATAAATTTCTAAGTCTTGAGCTCTTCTTTCAGATTCATGGCTAAGCATAGCTTCGTAAGCATTGATACGAGCTTTACTTTTTGCATGTCTGCCTTTTGGCGACATACGAATCCATTCTAATTCGCGAGAAAGAGTTTTTTGTCTTTCCTCATCTTTTTTATCTTCTTGAGCAAGACGTTTTTCTTTTTGCTCTAACCATGAAGTATAGTTACCTTTCCATGGAATACCACGGCCTCTATCAAGTTCTAAAATCCAGCCAGCAACATTGTCAAGGAAGTATCTATCGTGAGTTACGGCAATAACAGTACCAGGGAAAGTTGAGAGGAATTGCTCAAGCCATGCAACAGATTCAGCGTCAAGGTGGTTAGTAGGTTCGTCAAGAAGAAGAATATCAGGTGATTGTAATAATAAACGGCATAAGGCAACACGGCGACGCTCACCACCAGAAATTACAGAAACAGGAGTATCTGCTGGCGGACAGCGTAAGGCGTCCATAGCCATTTCTAGGCGAGAATCAAGATCCCATGCATTTTTATTATCCATAAGTTCTTGTACTTTACCTTGCTTTTCAATGAGTGCGTCCATTTCGTCATCGCTCATTGGCTCAGCAAATTTTTCGTTGATAGCGTTAAACTCATTAACAATATCAATAATATCTTGTACGCCTTCTTGCACAACTTCTAAAACAGTTCTTGTGTCGTCAACTAATGGTTCTTGTTCAAGATAGCCAATAGTGAAATTAGGTGCTAATACTGTTTCACCTTCAAAACTTTTGTCAACTCCTGCTAAAATTTTGAGAAGTGAAGATTTACCAGAGCCGTTTAAGCCAAGTACACCAATTTTTGCGCCATAGAAGTAAGAAAGTGAAATGTCTTTTAGCACTTCTTTTTGGCCGTGTTTTTTTGAAACACGTATCATAGAATAAATAATTTTATTGTCTTCAGCCATGATTTTACCTTTGTGTTTTAGATATTACAAAGGCATGTAAGTAAATACATGCCTTTTATTTTGTTTGTTGTTTAGATACTTAGTAGTAT
>CAYJFV010000089.1:0-342 GCA_964369275.1 uncultured Desulfovibrionaceae bacterium | reverse complement strand
TGAAATCTAAATTCTAAGATTTTGTGCTGAAAGCCAAAATCTATACAAATTAGAATGCTCTACCCAATTCAAAGATTTTGTGGAATTTTCAATCCAACTGATCTTTTGTTTTGGTGAACGCTAGTGAACAAGTCTTTAGCGAGCGAGCATTTTCCACGCAAAATGCGTTGCGAGGATTTTGTGCTGAAAGCCAAAATCTATACAAATTAGAATGCTCTACCCATTGAGAATTCAAATCTACCAGAACTACGTCTTTTGCCATCAACGTTTTCTGAAAGTGGATAACCATAAGCAAAGCGAAGGTCACCCATTGGTGAACGCCAACGAACTTCTAAACCAGTA
>CAYJFV010000088.1:0-7239 GCA_964369275.1 uncultured Desulfovibrionaceae bacterium | reverse complement strand
TTTATCATTATATTGTTGTTCTTCAATTGTAAGTAAATTTTAATAAGAGTTGTCTAAAGCAATAGCATTATTTGCAAACAAACATAAACATAAAGCGAACATAAAGCTAGTAAGACATTTAAAACGGCAAGAGTAATAAGCATGCTTTACAAGGTGTAATTTATTAAGCATATATGCACTACCTTTATGCGGTTTAATTTTTTCTTTTTTTGCTCTCATTACTGTCACCTCAAAATGTAAAAAAACATCACTCTAACAATAATAACCACAACTTAAATATAATGTTTTATTTTATTTTTTGCAAGCTAAAATTCATAAATTCTTTATTTAACTTGTATCAATTACGTTATAAATATATTAATTAGATAAGAATTGATACTTTTCGTTATAAACTGTACGTGAACCATAATAAATTGAAGTGAAAACTGCAATAGATGTTACACTTGTAATTGCTATCATTATAGCTATTTGATATAAAACGGCTGTCATTGGCAGTGTTCCAGAAAGAATTTGCCCTGTCATCATACCTGGTAAAGAAATAATACCCATGCTTAGCATTGAAGTTAATGTTGGTAATAAAGCTGTTTCAACAGTTTTATTGATTATAGGACTAAGAATTACCTTAGGGTGTGCACCTATATTTAGCATACTATCTATTTTATCTTTTTGAAGAACTATCATTTCATTGAATGTTTTTACAGCTAAACTAATTCCTGTAACAGTATTTCCCATAAGCATTCCAGCTATAGGAATAGCATATTGAGGGTTGAAAATATTAACACTTACAACAACTGCTAAGAAGAATATAAGAACCGATATACCACTAGTAGCTATAGATAAACCAACAATAACTTTAAACTTTTTATTGATATTTTTATTACGAGATAAAACCAATTGTATAGAAAATACTATTATTACAAACACATACAACAATACAAGTAAGGGGTGAGGATTATTAAAAAGTAAAGTTAATACAAAACCAGATAATACAAGCTGAACCGTCATTCTAATACTTGCAATAACAAGTAATTTTGTTTGGTCTACCTTACATTTTTTCATAATACCAAGAATTATCAATAAAAGCAGATACACAAGCAAAAATTGATATGTATTTAGAATTATAATATTTTCCATGCTAATTTCCCAATTCAACAGTATTATGAGAAAATTCTTTTACTAAACTAGAATTATGAGAAATTACAACTAAAGATATTCCATTTTCACTAATAAATTTCTTTAAATTTGCAAATAATTCAAAAGCAATTTTATCATCAAGTGGGCTTGTAACTTCATCAAGCATTAGAACTTTTGGCATAAATGAAAGATAAATTGCTAAGTATACACGTTTTTTCTCTCCGCCAGACATATTTGTACATAATGCATCTAAGCCAAAAGGAACTTTACATATTTCCAAAAAATTAATAAGTTCAGCATCAGTTGGTGGTGATACTTCGCGGTAAGAATAAAATTCATAGAAATTCTCTTTTATACTTTTATCCGCTAAATATGTGTTTTGTGAAAGCAAAAGAACTTCTTGCCTAAGTAAAATTGGATTATATAAAGATAATTCTTTTTCTTTGTAATAAATGTTACCACTATCAGCTGTTAGCACAGTGTTAAATAATTTTAGCAGTGTTGTTTTTCCCGTGCCACTTGCACCACAAATAAAGTTAATACCATTCTCAAAAAGAATTATATTTTTATAAACTATGTTAGCAAATTGCAATTCACTAGTACGAAATAATATTTTTTTTTCCATAAATTCACTTTATCATTTTATGCTACTTGTTAAAATAACATATTCTACTAGATAGAAGTTAGTCAATAATAACACAGCTTTGCCATTACACATAATAAGCTTATAAATCAAATAGTTATCATAGCAAAACAAATTCTTGCAATCAAATTATACTTGTGTATACTTAGCTAGTTGTATTTTATTGAATTAGACAATCACAATTAGTTTTACTAAATATTCATTTTTTTGGGTAGATACATGCTAAAAAAATCATTACTATTTTTACTATTTATTTTATTTGCTTCAACTGCGATTGCACAAACGGACTACCCTGAACGTCCGATTAAATTTTTAGTAGCGGCTGAACCCGGTTCAGCGAACGATATAACATCACGTTATATCGCAACTAAACTTTCAGAAGAACTTGGGCAAAAAGTTATTGTTGAAAACCCTTATGGCGAAGGTGGAAGCTATGTTATGCACATGCTACTTTCTTTAAAATCTGATGGTTACACAATAGCCGCAACAGATTTAAACCCTTTTGGTTCAAATATTTACGAATTTCCAGTTAGGTATCAAATTAGGCACATTGCCCCTTTAGCAATTTTGCACACTTCCCCACTTTCTGTAATAGCCACTCGTGAAAATAGCTGGTTTGATATTGAAGATGTATTCAAACCTGCTCGCGAAACAGGACGTAGAGTTCGCGTAGCCTATGCAGATAATTATGCTTTAAATATTTTTCAGCTTATAGGACTTTATGAAGATGTTGAAATTTTCCCTATTCAGCAAGAAAGTGAACAAGATGTTTATAGAATGTTAGAAGAAGGTTATGCAGACATTGCTATTGTTGACACAAATGGCTTTGAAAGAACTTTAGCTGGCGATTATAAAACTTTAGCAAGCACAGGCTCCACTCGTTATCCATCGCTTCCTTACGCTTTAACCTTGAAAGAACAAGGATATGAAAAAGCTGTGTACGATTCGCCCTTTATAGTTTCTGTTCCTGTAAGTGTACCTGAAAATATTAAGCAAGTTCTTATTGATGCAATTGTAAAAATTACTTCCTCGGAAGAATACCTAGATTTACTTGATCAGCTAAACCTTATTCCTACAATTCAAGGTGCGGCAGCAGCTAAAGAAATAACTGTGTATACACTAGAGCAAGTTCGTTTTCTAAATAAAGTAAAAGAAGATGGTTTTCCAGTAGAAGAGCCTGCTAACTAATTGTTTATAGACTATAGATAAAATTTGAGTGCTTGCTATGACTGTAGTAAGCACTTTTTTATTTGATATATCTTTGTAAAAAGAGGACTTGCCACGTAATTCCAATTTATTGTATGGTAGCAACTTTTCTTTTTTTACTCTCCAAGGGCTTAGGGAAGGTCATTTCCCAAAGAACCCACGTCAACAAAAGAGCCTTGCTCTTTTGTTTTCCTTTACAGAGCATACATAAATCAATTTCTACTTATATTTTCGCGGCTAAGGCGATTAAAGGAAGTTGTGCTAGAAAATAATAGTCAAGAGCAAAAGGCAATATCTGCAACACTTGCTACCGCAAGTGAGATAAGCAATTAAAGAAATAGCAAGCTTCCTCACCTATATAACTAGTGGTGAAAATTTTACACTAGAGAAACGTACCATTTCCTAGTCTAACCTCCGTTATTTAGCTCAGTTTTGAAAATCTATGCAATATATTTTTTATAGGACTATGAAAACACACATTCTTTATCACCCTAAACGGAATACATAAAAAAAGAGAAAAGCCTTAGCCTTTCTCTTTAAAATTCCGTAAATATAATAATTTTACTATTGTGCAGTTTGTTCAGTTGTAGCTTCGCTAGTAGCTGGTGCTGGTTGAACTTCTTCAAACTGAACATCTAAAATAGTTGAAGCTTCATCAGAAGGGTCTGAAATAACAACGTTATATGTTAAAGAAGTAGCTAGGAAAATTACTGCTAAAATTGCAGTAAATTTTGTTAGAAAGTCGCCTGCTCCGCCAGTGCCAAATGTAGAAGAATTGCCACCGCCAAAAATAACGCCCATGCCTTCTCTACCTGATTGTAATAAAACAAGAACAATTAAAACAACACATACTATAACGTGTACAGCCAAGATTGTAGTATCCACTTTTACCTCTTATTATGCTAGAACTATTTCAATAAAACTAGAAGCTTGTAAAGAAGCACCGCCCACTAACACACCATCAACATTATCAACTTTCATAATGTCTTGTGCGTTATCAGCCTTTACGCTACCGCCATAAAGCAAACGAGTTTCACTTGATTTTTCAAAAATTATTTCTGCCAAAATTTTACGTACTAAAGCATGTGCTTCTTTAATATCTGCTAAGCTTGCAACCTTACCAGTGCCAATAGCCCAAACAGGTTCATACGCTACTGCAAAATCTTCTGCATTATAGCTTGAAGGCAATTTTGACAAACCTTCAACTAATTGTTTTTTTAGCACTTCTTCAAGTTTGCCAGCTTCTCTTTCTTCCAAAGTTTCACCAACGCAAAAAACAACCCTAAAGCCATTTTCTAAAGCAAACAAAGCCTTAGTTGCTAAAAATTCATTATCTTCTTTAAAGTATGCACGCCTTTCAGAATGCCCAACTAATACCCAATTTGCATTAGTAGCTTTTACCATTTCAAGCGAATTTTCACCTGTAAAAGCCCCTTCTTTAGCAGGGTAAAAGTTTTGTGCACCATACATAAATGGTAGATTACTATCACTTTCTTGCAAAGAAGATAAAGCTAGTAAATCAATTGCAGGTACAAATAAAAGCACTTCTTTATTAGACAATTGCTCGGACGAATTATGCAACAAAGCAGAAAGTTTTTCCGCTTCACTTCTAGCTTCTTGTGGAGTTTTAAACATTTTCCAGTTTGCAGCCATAAGTTGTTTCATACAATTTCCTCCTAATAATACTCTATTCATACAATATGAACTTGGAATAATCCCTTGTTTATAAAAAAAAGTCAAGCAAATTTTACTTATATAAATAATTCAATAATAAGAGTTGAAAGTAATATAGTTAATGAAACAATAAGAACTTTTCTTACAAATGATGCACCAATTCTAATTGCCATTTTACTGCCAATTATATTACCTAAAATATTACAAGTAGCTAAAGGAATAGCAAGTAAAAACAAAACTTTACCATTTATAATAAAGGCAATTAAACTGCCTACGTTTGTAGCAAGGTTAAAAATCTTTGCAGTAGCCGAAGCTTTTAGTAGCGACATTCCTAAAAAGAAATTAAAAGAAATAATAAAGAAACTACCCGTACCTGGGCCAAAAAAACCGTCATAAAAACCTAAGCAAAAGCAAACTAAACCACCCACAGTATACAATTTTTTACTGCTAAGCTCGGCATCTTCTACAGTATTTTTCTTAGGCATTAAAGTAACTACTATGGCAATTGGCAATAAGAAAATTATAAGCTTTTCAATAAAAGCAGCATCAAAAAGTAAAATAGTTTCTGTGCCAATAAAGCTACCTAACAATGCCGCAGGCACACCCACAACAGCTAGCTTCCAAAGTACATTACCGCTTCTTGCATATATTCCAAGTGAAGTTAAAGTTCCAGTTGAACCCACCATTTTATTAGTACCTAAGGCAAATTCAGCTGGAATACCCGCAAGTAAAAAAGCTGGAACACCAATTAAGCCACCTCCGCCAGCAACACTATCAATAAAACCAGCTAAGAAGTATGCCGCACTCAAAAAAACAACAACCCAAATTTCGTATTCCATAACACTTCCAACTAAACATTATTTTTGAAGCTAGTATAGAGAACACATATAATAAGTCAACAAATTAATATAACAAAATTATGCTTGACAATATCAAGCTATCTTTATATAGATATATGAGGAATTATTTATACATATTTCAACAAACAGAAATATTAATCACGAGGACGCATGTTTGCATTAAAAGCAATTAAAGCTCTTGCAGATGAAACTAGGCTTAGACTTGCCATTGTTTTATTAAGATACGAGCTTTCAGTAAACGAGATTGTAACTTTATTCGATATGGGGCAATCGCGTATATCACGTCATTTAAAAATTTTAGTTGATGCCGAGCTTTTAGAATCTCGCCGTGATGGGCTTTGGGTTTATTATTCCGCAGTGCCAACTGGTGAGGGGCGTTTATTTTTAGATGCAATGCTTCCTTTTGCTCTTGATATGCCCACCACCCGTGCCGATTTAGACATGGCTTCACACATTTTAGAAGAACGTGCAAGAAAAACACGTCAATTCTTCAACGCAATTGCAGAAGATTGGGACGCTTTAAGCACTGAAATTCTAGGTGATTTCAATTTACCAACTTCTATTTCGCAAAAGATACCTAAAAACTGCGGTATTGCCGTAGATTTAGGCTGTGGCACAGGCGGAGTTCTTGAAGAACTAAGGCATGGAGCTAAAGAAATTATTGGTGTTGATGGTTCACCGCGTATGCTTGAACTAGCAAGAAGACGTTTTGTTGAGGGCAATGGAAAGTCACATTCAAGTGTTTCACTTCGTATTGGCGAGCTTGACCACTTACCCCTTCGCGACTCTGAGGCTGATTTTGCCTGCATAAACCTTGTACTTCACCACATTTCAGAACCGAAAATTGTTTTAGAAGAAATTAAGCGTGTTCTAAAAAAAGACGGCACTCTTCTTATAACAGAATTTTTAAAACATAACGACGAATCCTTGCGTTCAGAATATGGCGATAGATGGCTAGGTTTTGACGAACAAGAATTTATATTAATGGCTCAAAATGTAGGATTTATTTTTGACACTATAGAACATATAGATGTGAAAAAAAATCTTTCTCTTTTTCAACTAACACTAAAAAAACGGTAGGTAATAAAATGATACGTGATATCGACTTAACACTTCCTTACGCAGTGGCTGACATTAATTTAGCAGAATTTGGCCGCAAAGAAATGCAACTTTCTGAACGTGAAATGCCTGGTCTTATGGCATTAATAGCAAAGCACAGTGCATCTAAACCCCTAAAAGGTTTAAAAATCATGGGTTCATTACACATGACAATTCAAACTGCTATGCTTATTAAAACTCTTCACGCACTTGGTGCAGATTTACGTTGGGCTTCTTGCAACATTTTCTCTACTCAAGACCATGCCGCAGCAGCTATAGCAGCCGATAAAATGGCAGCAGTGTACGCTTGGAAAGGCGAAACTTTAGAAGATTACTGGTGGTGTACAGAAATGGCTTTAACATGGCCTGACGGTTCTGGCCCTGACCTTATAGTAGATGATGGTGGCGACGCTACCCTACTTATTCACAAAGGTGTAGAATGTGAAAACAATCCATCACTTTTAGGTCAAAAGCACGACAATAAAGAATTTCAATGTGTTATGGATAGACTAGAACTTGCATTCAAACGTGATGCAAAGCATTGGCAAACAATTGCACCTGTAATTCGTGGTGTTTCAGAAGAAACAACAACTGGTGTTCACCGTTTATACCAAATGGAAAAAG
>CAYJFV010000087.1:0-7259 GCA_964369275.1 uncultured Desulfovibrionaceae bacterium | reverse complement strand
AATAAACTTTCAATAAGCGAGCAAGCAAATACTGCAATTACAACTGGAGTGATAGGTGCAAAGAATAAACCAAGTACACCTGGCACAATAAGTAAAGGCATAAATGCAACCATATTTGTTAGCACACTAAATACAATAGGAACGGCAATTTCTCTTGTACCTAATACCGCCGCTTCTTCGCGTGAATAGCCACGGCGTCGCCAAATATGTACGTTTTCGCCAACAACAATGGCATCATCAACAACAATACCAAGTGTAAGAATAAAGGCAAATAGGCTCATCATGTTTATACTTAATCCGTAAGGCTCGATAAACAAGAAAGAACCAAATATGGAAATTGGAATACCAAGGCTTACCCAAAATGCAAGCTTAGGTTCTAAGAATAAAGTTAAACATACAAGAACTAGAATAATACCAAGCCCCGCGTTGCTTACAAGTATATCTACTTGATCAGTAAAAACTTCGGCATCATTATCACGTACATCAATGTAAAGCCCTACTGGCATTGTTTCGTTGTAGCGTTCAATTACTTCTAGTGCATCTTTAGCTACAATTTCAGGGGTTTGGTCGCCTACTCTGTATACGTTAAGTAAGATTGCAGGCTGGCCATTATATTCTACCCAGCTTTTTGAGTCTTCAAAACCTTCTACTACAGTAGCAATATCGCCAAGTAATACACGTGAACCATCGGAAAGTGATATAATTGGAACTTGTGCAAATTCTTCTGCATAGTCGCGTCTATCATCTACTTTAATGCTAATATCGCCAGTAGAGGTTTCAATAGAACCAACACCTTGTTCAATAGATGCAGTACGAATAGCATTTGCTACTTGAGTGAGTGTAAGGTTATATGCACGAAGAGTATCTTGCTCAACTTCAATAATAATTTCTTTATCGGCTACGTTATCTAGGGTAACTTGGCTGATATTTGGTTGTAGCAATAGTTCTGCTTCAAGTTTATCTGCCCATTCGCGTAAGAATAGGGGGTCATCTGTACCTGAAATAATAAGTTCTACAACTTCCATTGCTCGTGAAAATGGGGTAATAACAGGGTCATCAGCATCTTCTGGGAAAGTTGTAATACGTTCAATTTCATTTTCAATATCTTGTAAGAACTTATCGGAGTCAATACCTTCAACTGCTTCAACGGTAATCCAAGCAGAGCCTGGGTAAGCACGCGATTCAAAGTTTTTTACGCCCTCAACACCATAAAGCTTTTCTTCAATGGCAAGTACCATACCTTGCTCGATTTCTTCTGCTGTTGCTCCTGGCAGGGTGAGGTTAATTGTTATCATGTCAAGTTCAAATGGGGGCATAACTTCTTGCTTGGTGTTTGACATAAACAGCAAGCCACCAATAAGCATAGCCCACATAAGCAGGTTAGCCGCCACATTATTTTTAATCATCCAAGCTATAGGGCCTTTCCAGATGACATCTTTTGGTATTTGATTATTATCCATCGTATAGTCCTACTTTTTAATCTTCATTCACGATAACTGGACGTACTTTAATATCTTCAACAGGGTTTGCTAAACCTGAAACAAGGAAAAGTGCTTCATCTGGAATTTCGCTGCTACGAATAAATACTGTATCTGCATTTTTCCAAACAACATCAATATTTGCTTTATAAAGTTCATTATCTTCAACTATCCATACATGTGTATTGTTATATACGGCTATACGTGGAACAGCAAAGATATCGTCAAAAATACCAGCTTCTAGTGTAACATCAACTTGGTCGTTCATAAGAAGAGGAGCTTTTTCATTTGTAGCTGATAGTGCCATAGGGTCATCTACACGAACAAGCATTCTACCCATGCGTGAATTTTCTTCTAAAGCACTTACAAATTGCATAAGTTCGCCAGTCCACACCTCGCCTGAACGGGTTATAATTTCAACAGGGTCACCTGCTTGAGCAGTAATAATATTGTTATTATATAGGGTATCTACCGCTAGGGAAACTTCTACCCAGTATTCATCAATAGCTACTAATTGGGTAATAACATCATTAGTTGTAAGTTGTTGCCCAGTTGATACTGTTCTATCTAGAATAAGCCCTGCAAATGGAGCACGTACTTCTGTATCAGCTAAGTTATTTTGTGATATAAGCAAATCTGCTTTAGCACTATCTAGGGCAGCTTTTGCCTGAGCTAATTGTGGAACACGTAAAGCAAGGTTGTTTTCTAGTTCTTGAAGTTCTGCCATATTTGGTAGAATTTCTTTCATCTGTTCATATTCTTTGCGTGCAACGTCTTGGCGACCTAGTTCAAGGTCGTAATTTGCTTGTTGCTGAGCAACAGCGGCTTCTTTTTTTAGTACATCTGTTTCATAGTCAGTTTTATCTAATCTAATTAATAAAGTACCTTTTTTTGTAATTGCACCAGGTGTAAATTCATCTGTAACACGTTCAACAGTGCCGCCAACTTCTGCTTTAATTGATACACTTTGAGAGGGAATAATAGTACCAATACTTTCAATAAGTAAAGGAGTGCTTCCACGTTTCGCAACATAAACATCAACTTGAGGTACAACTTTTTGTGGTGTAGCACGTGGTGCTTCTGGTTTGGTTGCAATTAGAGCATACGCAATACCAACAGCAGCAATAACAAGAATTAATGGGAGTATTATTTTTTTCATATTTGTATTCCTAATGCTTTATATAAATTTACACGAAGTTTTAAAAGTTCTGCTTCTTCTTTAATAACCGTTGTTTCAAGATTTTGCAAAGCTTGTAATTGAATAATATATGCTAAGAATGTGCTTTCACCAGCTAGGTATGAGGATAAGGCTTTTTCTTCTAAAGCTTTTTGAAAAACTAATTGCTGCTTTACACTTTCAAGATATGTAGCTTGTACATTTTCTGCCATAAGTGCGTTGTTTACTTCATTTAATGCTGTAGCTACTGTTTGTGTATATTGAATAACATAACCTTGGGTTACGGCATCTAACCTATCTTCTTCCGCCCCTGTTGCTCCACCGTCAAATACAAGGCCACTGATACTACCCAACAAACTCGCTGTCCAGTTAGCTAACAAAGTAGAAAGATCGCCTGAGGCAAGAGCTGTGCTTGCACTTAATGTAATATTTGGTAAGTAGCCAACTTTTGCTATAGCTAAATCTTTATCGCTTGCTAATAAATCTAGTTTAGCGGCTCTTACATCTGGTCTATTTTCTATAAGCTGTGCTGGTAAACCAATTTCTGGTAAAGGTGGTAAGCTTGGTAAATTTTGTTCTTGAATATCTATTGGGTAGGTTGGTAACTCACCTAACATAAGAGCTAAACTTGCAGTTAATACTCTTTCTTGTTCAACTAGTGCAGGTAGGCCTGCTTGTGTTGAAAGTAGCTGTTCTTGTTGTTGTAACAAGTCGCTACCGGTTATCTGCCCGCCCATATAGCGTGTAGTTTGAATATCAACCATAGCTTCATTAAGTGCTATTTGTTCTTCAAGGGTGCGAATTTCAGTTCTTGCAGATACAATATCTATATATGTTGTTGTGATATTAGATGAAACTGATAAAACAGCAGCTAAAATATCTTCATAACTTGCTTGATATCTATAATCTGCTGCTTGGTTACGTGCCGCAACCTTACCCCATAAATCTAATTCATAAGAAAGGTTTAAGCTTGCACTATAGTTATCACCATTACTTCTTACTTTTGCAGCATCATCTGTTGCTTGCGTTTGTCTTTCAGAATAACTACCCTGTCCTTGGTAGGTAAGGCTTGGAAGGTAACTTGCTTCACTAACATCTTTATTTGCAGCACTTTGTGCTAAGCGTGTATATGCTAACTGTAAATCAAAGTTACCGCTTCTTTTGTCATCACTATATAGTGATTGAAGAGCTTGGTTTTGCAAGCTATTTAATTCATCACTTCCAAACACTTCCCACCAGTGAAGGCTGTTATAGCTTTCACTGCCACCAGTGGCAATGTATGCTTCTGGTAAATTAAGTTCTTCTGGGGAATGTGTTGTTTTTACTGCTGCACACCCTTGTAGTAAAAAAACCAAGGATAATACAGAAAAATGCCGTAGCATTCTACACACCATACTTTTCTCCAATAATGTAAAATAATTCAATGTTAAACCTTATACACTATACACCTGTAAAAATTTTATACAGGCATAATAAAAAGTTGTATATTTATTTTACAAAAATAGTAAAATATCATCAACTTCATACATAGTAAGCATAAAGTATGCCAAAATTGCGAAGCTACTTAAAAAAGATAAGGCTTGAATTAAAAAATACAAGCCTTATTTTTACAATTATTTATTTTTTTTGATGAGTTTATTCATCTTCTTTTAGCCAATCTTCACCATATCTTTCAACTGCACGTGATAGGTTTGCACCGCTTTCAATAAGTGCTTTAATCCCCATTTGTTTTTTATAGTGGTTTGCAGCCATTGCTGCCATTGGAAGAACAGATCTTAATGCCATTGCTTCATCTAAACGCCCTTGAGCATCAAGAATATAAATTTCTTGCATAATATTTTCGTGTTCTTCATCAGTAAATACTCGTAAATTAGGTTCCATATATACCTCTTTATTATCTTTGAACTGGTTCTAGTTCAGTAATTGTTAAAATTGTTCTTCCAGAGCCAAAGCCTAAGAAACCTGTTGAAGTTACAACAGAAGTAAGCAATTCTTTTCTATTGTCATTATTTAAATCAACAAGTTGATAGTCAGAAACACTGCCGTTTATTACAGGTGTTTTCCACCTTAAGTCTAAACCAATACCGTCCCATGCATAGGCTTGAATTTCACTTTCAGTATAGCTTCTGTAGTTTTTTAGGTACTCGCCTAATGTTGTGATTGGGTGGTTCACTATAATATCAAGCTTTTTATCATTATTGAAATCATCAACAATCATACGTAATGGTATATAATAGTATTCAAAACCTGTATCATCGCTTGTTGGAGCAGGCTTACCATCAGAAACACTAATGTAGGCATTACCACCTGAAAAAAGTTCGTCAACAACAGCTATTCCTGTACCTTTAGAATCAAATACTTCTAAATGCTCTTGTGCAGTAAGCATAAGTACATTGTTGCTATAGCCTATATCTGATGGAAAATAGGTAAAGTTATATACGTTAGCTCTTCTTGGTAAATTGGTTAATGCTAAACCTTTTTCCCATTTTTTATTATTAATTTTTACCTCAAAAATTTCACCACGATAAACTGAATTAGTGCCATTATATTGACCAATTAATATCTCTTGATTAGAGTCAGGCAAAACAGTTGTATTAGTAAAGAAAGGCATAGTCATATACTCTACAAGCTCTTTACCATTATATTCTAAAACAATTGTACTTGCTAAGGTTTGAGTTTCATTGAAGCAAGTTACTGCAATATATTCTTGTTTATTCATTTTAAAAGTGCGTACAGCTAAAATATCTAAAGCAGAGCTTACTCTGTACTGAGCTAAAGGCTTCATAGCCCCGCCATTCCAGTTATAAAGATACACGTTACGTAAATCATCTGCTAAAACAACATCACTTGTGTCATTTCCTGATAATTTTCCTGTATCCATTGATATTACTGAAAAATCAAGTGGTTGACTTTTTAGCCTTACATCGCTTGTGCTTGTTTGTGGTGCAAGAGTAGTTGTTTGTGTAGAAGATACAGCATTTATATCAGCAGATTGAGCAAAAAATTCAGTTTTAATAGAATCTGAGATAGGTTGAATTTCGCCAATTAGGCTATCTATATTTGTACTAATAGCTTTTTGCCATTTTTCGCCATCTTTTGTAAGTCCGCTCATGTCAATACTTGCAGAAGAACCAAGCATAGTAATACTACCATAAATTACATAATCAGCCATATTATCAGCTAAAACTTTTTGAGCCTCAGTATTGGATTTTACAATTTCAATATTTTCACTTTCTACATTTTCAAAAAGTCCATTTTGGAAAAGCCTTGAAGTAAGCATAGCAGGAAATGCTTCTGAAAGGTAAGCATAATCGGCACTTCCATTAACTTGAAAAGGTGTAACAATATATTTTTTGCTTTGTGCAAAAGCTTGCGTTGAAGCTATAAACAGTATACAAAAACACAAGTAGACGCTAATAAGATTTTTTCTCATGTATTAAGTCCTTTTAGCTGAAGTATTCTACTTCATCAACAGAAAAACAGCTACTATACAACAAATTTGCCATATATGTAACAGGATTTTTATGAAAACACAAGTAAAAGTTAACCGCTCCTTTAGGATTCTAAGCAAAGTAAACAACAAAGAACTTATTGAATCTATTGAAGACTTGCTGCACGCAGAGGGTTATGAATTTACTAACGATACCTTTTTTCCCCTAGCAAGAAGATGCACGCATGAAGTAAAAGCTCTTGGTTCTTCACTTGCCCATTATTTTGGCTTTATTTATATTCAAGATAGAGCTTCAATGCTTCCACCTGTTGCACTAAACCCTAGTAAAAATTCTGTTATTTTAGATATGTGTGCAAGCCCTGGCAGTAAAACAAGCATGCTTTCTTTTATGACAAAAGATGAAGGTATGGTTATTGGCAATGAACCAAACCCAACAAGGCTTTCAAATTTACGCCGAAATCTTGAAACAATGCAATGCTTTAATGCAATTACTTGCAATTACGACGGAACAAGTATTCCCCTAGCAGATAGTTCTTTTGATTCAATTTTGCTAGACCCGCCTTGCTCGGGCTGGGGAACAATTGATAAAAACCCAAAAGTTAAAGAAATTTGGACAGAAGATAAAGCTCAAAATTTAGTTAATCTACAAAAAAGACTTCTTCAAG
Organism: uncultured Desulfovibrionaceae bacterium; assembly: GCA_964369275.1. Lineage (GTDB taxonomy): Bacteria > Desulfobacterota > Desulfovibrionia > Desulfovibrionales > Desulfovibrionaceae > CAYJAZ01. Next base: position 488 of record CAYJFV010000087.1, on the reverse strand, counting down.
AAGCAGTACGCCTGCTTAAACTTGATGGCACATTGGTGTATTCCACCTGCACAACAAATATTGAAGAAAACGAAAAACAAGTTGAATACGCAATAAACGAGCTAGGTTTAGAACTTATAGAACTTGAACTACTTGACGAATTTGAAATGGATAAAACAACGCAAAAAGGTGTTTGGCGTTTAGAGCCAAAACAAAACGACACTCAAGGTTTTTTTGTAGCGAAATTCAAAAAAGTAAAAGAAGTTCAAATTCAGCAAGAAGATAATAAAAAGAAGAAAAAGAACAATTTCTCAAAAAAATCACAAGCAATATCATTTGACAATATATTTGTAGATGAATTTAAAAATTTTAATGGCGAGGTTTGCCTATTTGGTAAAGGGGCATACTTTGTACCACAACAAGCAATTGATTTAGCTAAAAATAATGAACACTTTTTCTTTCAAGCTATGAATGTTGGAAAAAATGCAGGCATACAAGCTCAAATTTCA
>CAYJFV010000086.1:0-7319 GCA_964369275.1 uncultured Desulfovibrionaceae bacterium | reverse complement strand
TACAAATACAGAAGAAGATGCAGGCCCTTACATTACTATGGGCTTAGTTTACGCTTCTGACCCTGAAACAGGTGAATCAGATGTTACTATTCACAGAATGTGTATTCAAGGTAAAGATGAAATTACTTTCTATTCTGTACCAGGTTCACGTCACATTGGTGCTATGCGTGAAAAAGCTGAAAAAATGGGTAAACCATTACCAATTTCAATTAGCATTGGTGTAGATCCAGCTATTTACATAGCAGCATGTTTTGAACCACCAACAACACCTTATGGCTTCAACGAGCTAACTATTGCTGGTGGCTTAAGAAACAAAGCTGTTGAACTTACAAACTGTTTAACAGTTGCTGAAAAAGCTATTGCTAACGCTGAATATGTAATTGAAGGTGAGTTACTGCCTGATTTAAGAATGCGTGAAGATGTTAATACAGATGTTGGCAAAGCTATGCCAGAATTTCCAGGATATAACGGCCCAGCTAACCCAGCTTTACCTATTATTAAAGTAAAAGCAGTTACAACACGTAAAAACCCAATCATGCAATCATGTATTGGACCTTCAGAAGAACACGTAAGCATGGCTGGTATTCCAACAGAAGCTTCTATTATTCAAATGGTTAATAAAGCTATTCCTGGCCGTTTATTAAACGTTTATGCACACTCTTCTGGTGGCGGTAAATACATTGCAGTTCTACAGTTCAAAAAGAATGGTCCAATGGATGAAGGGCGTCAAAGACAAGCAGCACTGCTTGCCTTCTCAGCTTTCTCTGAACTAAAGCATGTATTCTTAGTTGGTGAAGATGTTGACCCATTTGACTCTAACGACGTTTTATGGGCTATGACAACACGCTTCCAAGCTGATAAAGATATTATTATGCTTCCTAACGTAATGTGTCACCCACTAGATCCTTCAAACTCTCCTGAGTATGATGCAAACATTATGCAAAGAGGTTTAGCAACTAAAGCAATATTCGATTGCACAGTTCCTTATGCACAAAATGCACGATTTGAAAGAGCTAAGTTTAAAGAATTAGATCCTAAAAAATGGTTACCTAATATGTAACAACCAAACTATAGCCACAAGGCTAAGCTTTGTGGCTATACTGCTTTTTATTAACATCTATTTCAAACGGTTAGGAGTATAATATGGAACATATGCCTATAGGCGTAATTATTAACTGTTGTGCAGTTTTCTTCGGTGGACTTGTTGGTGCTTCAGTTGGCGGAATCATTCCTGAAAGAGTACGTACTACTTTATCTTTAATATTCGGTGTTGCTTCAATGGCAATGGGTATTGCATACATTGTTAAAATGGCTGTACTTCCAGCAGTTATTTTCTCAGTTATTGTTGGTACTGGTCTTGGCGAACTTATTTATTTAGAAAAAGGTATTGCTGCTGCAGTTGGTAAATCAAAAGGGCCATTAAGCAAGTTCTTCAACACTGAAGGAAAAGGCGGAATGACTGGTGATGAGTTTATGGATAAATTTATCGCTATTGTTGTACTTTTCTGTGCTAGTGGTACTGGTATTTTCGGTGCTTTAGAATCTGGTATGACTGGTGACCATACAACATTAATCACTAAATCTATTCTTGATTTCTTTACAGCTATGATTTTTGCTATCAACCTTGGCTATATGGTTGCGTTAATCTTTGTGCCTCAAATGATTTTCTTCCTCTTACTATTCTTTAGTGCAGGCTTAATTGTACCTTTAACAACACCGCAACTTCTTGCAGACTTTACTGCTACTGGTGGTATTTTAATGCTTGCAACTGGTTTACGTATATCAGGCATTAAAAGCTTCCCAATTGCGAATATGCTTCCAGCTATGTTACTTGTAATGCCATTTTCTTCATTATGGGTAAATGTTATAGTGCCAATGCTTAAGTAATAATTGTGTAAATTATTCAAATACTTGTTTTGGAAATTATAAATTAATAATTTCCAAAACAAGAAAATAAATCTATTTTTTGAGGTTTTTATGAGAATTGTTGTAGGTATAACTGGTGCCACTGGCGTAATTATGGGTTATCATTTACTAAAAACTCTACGTCAAGTAAAAGATTGTGAAATTCACCTTGTAGTATCAGATGCAGGCATAAAAAATTGGGAACTTGAAACAGATCTTCCATTTGAAAGACTAACAGAATTAGCCCATGTTCATCACAATAATAAAAATATGGCAGCTACAATTTCAAGCGGTTCTTTCAAAACAGATGGTATGATAGTTCTACCTTGCAGTATGAAGTCACTTGCTGGTATTACAAGTGGTTATACTGATAATTTAGTAATAAGAGCAGCCGATGTGTGCCTAAAAGAAAATAGAAAAGTTGTTATTGTGCCACGCGAAATGCCAATGGGTAAAGTACACCTTAGAAATATGCTAGAAGCATCAAACTTAGGCTGTATTGTTATTCCGCCAATGCTTACTTTCTACAATGGTTCCGATAACCTTGAAAAACAAATTAACCACGTTGTTGGTAAAATCCTAATGCAATTTGATATTCAGCCCGATAATTTCGTGCCTTGGCATGGTGCTGAATAAAATAAATTTCAGAAGGTAAGAATTTATGAAAGAATACCAAGTAGTAGTGGATAAAGACAGTAGATACGAAATTATAATTAAAGGCTATAGATGCGGTGAAGATTATAGTTTTACTATTTGCGGGGGTGAATTGCACCACATTGGGGCGGTTGCCCTTGGCTGTGTTCGCCCTTACGACCCTATTCTTGGTAGAAATTCTTCATCTGTAAGTGTTATAACAGCACACAATCATAAAGAAGATGAAGTTGCAAGAGAAATGGCTAATCTATTTGCTAATGAGCTAAATTGCAGAGTATCCGTAAGCGCAGGTATCCACATAGACAATGCAACAATTGATGAGCTAAAAATCTTGCTTTCCAACTGTAGAAAAGCTTTCGCCATGCTTCTACAGGATATAAAAGGAAGTAACTAGTCACCTACCCCAAGATGAACAGCCCTGACTAGTTACTTTCAATCTATAATTTTTTTTTACATACTTCGTTAAGTGTTAACTTTGTTTTCTACATTAAAGATAAATTGGGTATATTATGATGGAAATAAAAATTGCTAAAAATGCTGGTTTTTGTTTAGGTGTTGAATTAGCCCTTGAAAAACTTGATAATGCAATTCTTCAACGTGATAAAGCTACTATGCCAATTACTGTTGCTACACTAGGGCCAATTATTCATAATCCATCAGTTTTAAACGAGTATAAAAATAAAAAAGTAAAAATTGTAGAAAATATTGAAGATATTACAAATGACATGGCTTTGCTTATAAGAGCACATGGTATTCCTAAAGATATTGAAGGCATATTATATTCAAAAGCAAAAATTATAATAGATGCAACTTGCCCAAAAGTAAAAGCTGCTCAGCTTGCAATAGAAAAAGCAACAAAAAAAGCAAAAATTAACTTTCCAAATAAAAGTTTACTTTTACTCTATGGCGAGCAAGAACACCCAGAAGTACAAGGTTTACTATCGTATTCGCACATTCCCTATATTGTACTTTCTAAACAAGAAGATATTTACTCTATAGCAGCTTATTTGCCAGAACATGTTATTCTTGCGGCACAAACTACACAAAATAACACAATTTATAATGAAATAAAAGATACACTTGAAAACACTTGTAAAGTAGATATTACACTATTAAATACTATTTGTAATGCAACACAAAAAAGGCAAGAGTCCGTAAAAGAACTTGTTAAAGAAGTAGATACTTTTATTGTTATTGGTGGCAAAAATAGCAGTAATACCAAAAGACTATGTGAAGTGGCAACTTTAGAAAATTGTCAAGTATTGCATATTGAAAATTCAAAAGAATTAAATATTAGTTTGCTTAATAAAGAATTAAGATATGGCATAACTGCAGGTGCCTCTACACCTAAAAGCCATATTATAGAAGTGGAAGAATTATTAAAAAGTGTTGCTTAGCTTACAAATTTTCTTTATTTTGTAACATTTTTTGCTTATAAATGTAGCTAAAAAGAACATTTTATACCCTAAATACCTAAAAACACATAAAAACATGCTATTTTGTAAAAGACTTGACTTTTTTAAGCTTTATACATTAAATAACAACTGTGATTTTGTTTATTTTTATATAATAAACTTCATCGCTGATAGTTCAACTAAGTAATAGGTGTCCTAATTTGGGAATAATTGGGAAGTAAAAAAGCTGACCCGCAACCGTGAAAGAAGACGATTTCATCAATACCATTGTGATATTTTATCATGAGAAGGGATGAAAAAGAATGATGCTTGAGCCGGTAAACCAGCCTATTATTCATAACCGTAGCCCACGTGGAATTGGGTAATGGAGATTATAATGAAAAGAATTATTCTTCTTCTCGTTAGCCTTTTAATTATGGCACAAACTGCTTTAGCAGAAGTAGCCCCCCCTAAGGCAGATTTAACTATTTTACTTGCCTTTGGCACATCAGACCCACAAGCTCGCTCATCATTACAAGCTATTGAAAATGCATACAAAAAACGTGGCACTGATACAGTAATGGTATTTTCCTCTAATATTATTCGCAAAAAGCTTCAAGGGCAAGGCGAAACTATTTACTCTATAGATGAAGCCTTAGATATGGCGGCAGATAAAGGCTATAAAAGAATTGAAATTCAATCTTTACACGTTGCCCCTGCTGAAGAATACATGAAAGTGAATAGACTAATTGCTCGTTCAATGGAAAGAAATCCTAATCGCTTTGATTCTGTAGTATTTGGTCACCCTCTTTTAATGTCAGAAGACGATTTAGAAAGAAGTGTTGATGCTGTTATTAGCTCATTACCAAAAGAACGCAAAGAAAATGAAGCTGTTATTTTTATGGGGCATGGAAACCACCGCGGTACAGGCGATATTGTATTAAAAGCTGTGAATTATCAAATGCAAGAAGAAGATGATTTAATCTGGCTTGCAAATGTTGAAGGGGCTTTACCTTTTGATAGACTACTTCCAATTCTAAAACAAAATAAAGTTAAAAAAGTATGGCTTCAACCATTTATGATAGTTGCTGGCGACCATGCTAAAAACGATATGGCAAGTTCTGAACCAGATTCATGGAAAAGCATTTTAGAAAAAAATGGCTTTGAAGTTGAAACTATTATATCAGGTATGGGGCATTTAGAAGAAATTCAAGAAATCTTTATGGAACATACAACAAATACCTATGACGATATAATGAATGGCACAATATTGCCTCCTCTATACTAACATTAAAGGCTTTAAATAATATAATTTAAAGCCTTTATTCATATATCTTGAAGAGATTTCAGATGGAAGATACTCCAAAAGTAAAAAAATCGCATAAGAAGAAATACCCTTGGCAATCGCCTTTAAAAATCTTTTTTCTTATTATTGCTTTAATTTTTTCTGCATACATTACAATCAATATGCCTGCTAGCCAAAAAACGGACTGGGTGTATGATGAAACAACAAATACTATGCATGAAGTTGTGGTAGAAAGCAAAAAATCAAGCCAAGCTGATACTGCTTCTACTTCACAGAATGCTACACAAGTAGTGGAAGAAAAAGAAAGTAATTTTGATAAAATAATAAAAAAATTACAAAGCTTTACTCGCCTATTTACAATGGTGGCTATTGCCGCATTTATTGCAGGGCTAATGGAAGGGCGTGCATGGCATGTTTATTTGGGCTTCTTCTTAAAAAAAGTAACAAAGGCGGCTCGATTACCACAAATTATTGGTATTAGCATGCCTGTTGCCCTGTATTCAAGTGTAAGTGCTAATGCTATGCTTGTAAGTAGCCACAATCAAGGGGAAATATCAACTTCGTCTTTAATTACGGGCGGAATGGCTAATAGCTATTTGGCTCATTTTTCACACTCGGTTAGGGTTATGTATCCTGTAGTTGCTCTAATTGGTTTACCTGGCATATTATATTTTATTGTGCAATTGTTCGGTGGCTTTTTGGTTATTGTTATTGCTTTTTGCGTAAATCGCTTCAAGTGCCGTAATAATGCCATTGAAGAGTGGGATAATACAAAGGCTGAACAAGGCAAGAAAATATTATCTTGGGCAAAGTCAATAAAACTTGGTTTAATGCGAAGCTTAGCACTACTTTTTAGAATGGCTTATATTACTATTCCTTTAATGCTAACAATGGAATGGCTATTAAAAACAGGTGCTTTCGACTTTTGGGAGCAAAATATCCCAACACAAATATCAAAATATTTCCCTGCGGAATTATTTACTATTATTATTGCTCAAATAGGCGGTCTTGTGCAGTCTTCTGCGGTATCAGCTAATTTATTGGCAGAAGGTTTAATTACTAATCCGCAAATTTTGCTTGCTATGTTAGTTGCAAGTGCTGTTGGCAACCCACTTAGAACGCTAAGGCGTAATTTGCCTACAGCTTTAGGGGTTTTCCCTCCTAAAGTAGCTTTTACAGTAGTTCTTACAATGCAGTTTGCAAGGTTTTTAATTACTCTTATTGGCTCTATCTTAGTTATTGTTTGGATGAACTATTTCTACTTTATGAATTAAAAAGGTGAAGTATGGGAAAAATCTATTATATAAGCGGTGGGGCAAGAAGTGGCAAAAGCAATTTTGCTGAAAAAATTGCCTTAGAATCGCAAAAAAAGAAAATCTATATAGCAACCGCTAAAATTTATGATGAAGAAATGCAAAATCGTATTAATCTTCATAAAAATCAACGAGGTGATAATTGGATTACCCTCGAAGCATATAAAAATTTAGCAAATTTACTTTTAGAATATAAAGAAGAAAATGCTATTATCTTGCTAGATTGCCTAACAAACTTAGTAACCAATTATATGTTTGATTTTACAGAAGATTGGGATTCAATTTCGACTGACAAAATCACAGAAATTCAAAATACTATAAATAAAGATGTTGAAAATTTATTAGATTTTATAACAAGCTCTAAGCTTGATTTAATCGTAGTTAGTAATGAACTTGGCATGGGGCTTGTGCCTACATATCCACTTGGACGACATTTTCGCGACATTAGCGGAAAGCTTAATCAAATAGTTGCGGCTAAAGCGGATAAGGCGTCGTTTATAGTTTCAGGGCTAGAGCTTTCTTTGAAGTAGGAAATATGTGTAATATAAGAACAAATTTTAATAGATTTCGTCTACTTTTGGCATTTACAACAAGGCTTTCGTTGCCAATGCCTAAGTATGAAGTAGAAGAATTAGGCAAAGCCTTCAAATATTATCCACTAGTTGGTTTAGGTGTTGGTTTAACAAGCTTTGTTATATTCTACATTGTTAATTTATTAACTGCTTTTTCTATACCCTCTTCATTCCT
>CAYJFV010000085.1:0-7354 GCA_964369275.1 uncultured Desulfovibrionaceae bacterium | reverse complement strand
CCTAAGGGAAGAAGAAGCAAAAAGCCCAATTAAGCAAATAGTTTATGGTGAAGAACTTGGCATGGAAGATCAAAACATTGTATATTCTCTTGATGAAATTGAAAAGCTTCCTCCTAAATATCTTTCAATGATAATGGTAAAAAAGTAATTTCTTAAATTTTTTTTTTGAAATATTATAATCTTTTCATAAGCTTAAGGTAATGTTATGACGCATACATCAAAATCGTGGCAAGATATTTGTAATAATGATTTACGCTGGAATTTAAGCGGTGCAGAAATTGAAGGCGAAAGCTTTCGTATAATCGAGGAAGAATTTCCTACTTCTATACGTGCAAATTTATCAGCAAGTGAATGGCAAGTTGTAAGGCGATTAATCCACACCACGGCAGATATGGAAATAGCTAATGGCTTAGTTTTCAACAATAATGCTATTGAAAAAGGGCGAGAAGCTTTAAAAAATTGCAGCAATATTATTTGTGATTCTAAGATGATACGTTCAGGCCTATCGCTTGATAAGCTAAAAAAAATAAACCCAAACTATGGCGAAGAAAAACTTATTTGCACAATTAGCGATGCCGACATTATAGAAAAAGCCAAAAAAGAAAATAAAACTAGAGCATTATGTAGTGCTGAAAAAGTTCGTCCTATTATGGAAAATGCTATTATTTTAGTTGGTAATGCTCCGCTATCTCTTGCACGTTTTGCAAGGTATATTCTTGAAGAGGGTGTGAAACCTGCTCTTGTAATTGGCATGCCTGTAGGCTTTGTAAATGTTGTAGAGTCTAAAGAATTACTTACAAAAACTTCAATTCCGCACATTGCCCTTATGGGTAGGCGTGGCGGTTCAGCCCTTGCCGTAACAACCTTGCACGCAATTATGGAAGATTTACTGGTGTAAAAATGAAAGAAGAAAAGAAAGATTTAAAGTGGGGCTATTCAACGGGGGCATGTGTTTGTGCACTTGCTCTTACTGCTTGGCATTATGCTCAATTTAATGAATTTCTTTCTAGTGTTGAACTTTACTTTCTTGATGCTCAAATAAAATCAATTCCTCTTCTAAAAGCAGATACAACACACAATACACCAATCTTCAAAATGAAAAAACACGGCGGTGATGACCCCGATTGCACTCATAATGCAATTTTATATGCTAGTCTTGAAGAAGTTTTTGCACCAATACATAGTATTGCAAAAGATGAAGACTATATAATAAGCATTGGAAATAATACTATAATTTTACACGCGATAGAGGGCATTGGGCTTTGCACTAGAATTGGTTTAGATTGTGAAAAAGATAAGTGGGCAATAAATAAAGGCCCGCGTGAAATGCTTGTAAAAAATTTAGAAAGGCAAGGTTTTGGCAACTCTAATGTAGAAAAGCTAGCTAAAACTTGGCTTTTTTCTATTGGTGTAGAAAAAGGTGAAGAGCTTGCAAAACATACGTTAAATCCAATACTTGGGGTTATAAACGGCATTTCTATTTTAGGCACAACGGGGCATGTTCGCCCTTATAGTAATGCGGCGTATATTGAAACAATACGTGTTTGCGTTCGCTCGCAGTCAATAGTTGGTGGCACGCATGCAGTTTTTTCAACGGGTGGCAGAACGCAAAAAACGGCAATAAAACACTACCCTAATTTGCAAGAACAGGCCTTTGTTTCTATTGCAGATTTTATTGCTCAGAGTATTCAAATTGCAAATGAATACAATATGAAAGAAGTAACTATAGCTTGCATGGGCGGTAAACTTTGTAAATATGCCGCAGCTTTAGAATATACACACGCTCATAAAACTAAGCAAGATATGGCATTACTTAGAAGTGAGATAAAGCTTGCTTTAGAAAAATTAAAAAGTTGTGACAATATATCCAACATTTTTAATGAAATTGAGCAGGCTCAATCAGTACGTGAAGCCTTGCTTTATTTGCCTTATGATGTAAGATTTGAAGTGCTTCAACAATTAGCTAATAAAGCATTAGCATTCTTCCATTCTCTAGCACCTACAATTAAATTTACAATTTTGTTATGCGACTTTGATGGCACATTAATTTTTGAAAAACATTTAGAAACTTGCTAAAAATCTACCGAGTACACTTTATGCAACTAGCTAATATACATACCAATTTACAAAGCTCAAAAGCCAAAATTTTTATCTATTCTTGTGGAATTGAACATAATTGTAATATTTCCAAGCTTGATTTTAGCCTTTTTCATGCAATTTTTGCCTCGCAAGCTTTGCTAGATGAATATATAACTTCATCAAAGCAAAATCTAAGTAATGTAGAAATCTACCCTATTGGTGCTAAGGCTAAAGAAGATGCTAAACATATAATAAATTTAGCTAAAGATAATAAAAAAATTCTTGTGCTTTGCAGTGGAGATGCCCTTTATCATGGCTTTGGCGGAACAATTTTAGAATGTGCTAAAAATGAAAATATACATAATTTTATAGAAGAATTTATCTATTTCGAGCCTAATATTACTGCTTTTCAGGCTCTTTTTCATAAAATTGGTTTAGCGTGGAGCAAGGCAAGTCTTTTTAGTGTGCATAATTATTCTGCCTTGCCCTTGCAAAAAATTCTTTCCTCACAAATGCCTGTAATTTATGGGGGAACTATTTTTCCTGCTCATATAATTGCTAAAGAAATTATCAAATTTAATCAAAATTATGCAAATGAACAAGCTGTAGTTGCTGAATATCTTGGCTATAGTAGCGATGAAAAGCAAGAAAAAATTGTAAAGGCAAGCCTAGAAGAAATTGCACAAATGCACTTTGCCCCAACTTCTATTTTACTATTACCTCAAAATGAAGCTATGCTTGCACAAAATATTTTGCCACTTGGCTTAGAAGAAAACTTTTTTTCAAAAGACGATAATTTAATTACAGCTTCTGATGCAAGGGCTATTATACTTTCAAGGCTACGCCTGCCAAGGCAAGGCACTTTGTGGGATTTAGGGGCTGGCTCTGGCTCGGTAGGGCTAGAAGCGGCGGCTCTTTGCCCAAATTTGCAAGTGCATGGCATTGAAAAGAATGAAAAAAGAATTGTAGATATTCAAAATAATAAACAAAAATTAGGTTTAGATAATTATACTATTCATCATGCTGATATTATAGAAAAAATTAAAAAGCAAAGCCTGCCATTAGCCGATAGAATTTTTATTGGTGGTGGCGGTAAAGATATTATTGAAATTGCAAATTTGGCAAAAAATTCTTTAAAAAAAGGCGGAATAATGGTTCTTTCAGCCGTTACTTTAGAAACTTTTACTAAATTACATGCATGGCAAAAAGAGCAAGAAAATGTTTCTTGCATAAAACTAGATATAGCTAAAGAAAAAGTTCTTGCAAAAGAATATTCTTCTTTCAAACAAGCTAATACATTATATATATTTACATATCAGTCATAAGATATTTAATCTAAAGGATAAAGAATGGATATACGCGAAATTCAAATTGTTGGTGCAGGCCCAGGAGCAACCGATTTAATTACTCTACGTGGCTTCAATGCACTAAAAGAAGCAGATTTTGTACTTTACGCTGGTTCATTAGTGAACCCTGAACACTTAGAAATTTGTAAAGAAAACAGCATAAAAAAAGACAGTGCCAACATGAGCCTTGAAGAACAAGTTAAAAGCATGACTGAAGCTGCTCACAAAGGGCAAAAAGTTGTGCGTTTACACACGGGCGACCCTGCAATGTATGGGGCAATTAACGAACAAATTTCATTACTTGCAAAAAATGGCATAAAAACAAATATAGTTCCAGGTGTAAGTTCTGTTTTTGGTGCGGCGGCAGCTTTAGGCTGTGAACTAACAGCCCCAGAAGTTTCGCAAAGTGTTGTATTAACACGTACTAAGGGGCGTACTCCAATGCCAGAAAGTGAAACACCTGCGGCTTTTGCAAAAACAAAATCTACATTAGTTTTCTTTTTAAGTGCTGGAAAAATTGAAGAATTATGTAAAGAACTTTCAACCGAAGGTGAACTTGCACTTACCACTCCAGTAGCTATAGTATACCGTGCTACATGGCCAGAAGAACGCATTATTCGCGGAAATTTAGCCGATATTGCACAAAAAGCACAAGAAGCTGGTTTTGGCAGACAAGCCTTAATATTTGTTGGTGAAGCTTTAAGACAAAGCACTGATATTTTAGAAGAACTTCAAGCAAACCAAAAGCAATCAAAATTATACGACAAAAATTTCTCGCACGGGTATAGAAATGCTTTACCGCAAGAACAATTTAGCGGTAAATGTGCCATTTATGCCTTTACTTCTAAGGGTATAGCAAGAGCAGAAGAAATTGCACGCGGGCTAAATTTACCAAATGAAATTTTCTCATTTATGGCTAGTGCAGAAAATAAAGTTAATCTATCCGAAAGTTTGCAAGATAATTGGCATAATTATGATGCTCATATTTTTGTAGGTGCTACTGGCATAGCTGTTCGTTCAATTGCTCCATTACTTGATAATAAGCTAGTAGACCCTGCAATTATTGCATGCCCTGAAAGTGGTAGCCATATTATTAGCCTTACCTCTGGCCATATTGGCGGTGCAAACAGGCTTGCAAGGCGAATTGCCCGCATAACTGGTGGGCAAGCCGTTATTTCAACCGCTACAGATGTGAATAAACTTCCTGCCATTGATGAAATAGTAGCAACAGAGCAAGCCCGTATTCTTAATGCAGAAAATATTAAATTCCTTAATTCTGCAATACTAGACAATAAAAAAATTGCTTTTTTAGGTAAAAAATCGGTATACGAAAATGCTTTCAAAAATACTTCTGTATACTATGCAGAAAATGCAAATACTGTTCAAGAGGAATACGCAATTGCTTGGGATTACAATGAAAATACAAATAATATAAAGCATACTCTAAAAATAGAATCACCTTCCTTTATTCTTGGCATTGGTTGCAAAAAAAGAACTGATTTTGATTTAGTAAAATCTTCGCTTGAAACATTTTTACAAGAACATTCACTCACAACTGAACATATTGCACACATTGCGTCTTGTAATTTGAAAAAAGAAGAAGAGGCTTTACTGCAACTTTCACAAGAATTAAACATTCCAATACAATTTTATGATGAAGAAATATTAAATACAATTTTAGTGCCTAACCCATCTTCAAAAGTGCTTGAAAAAACAGAAAAAACTTCTTCTGTAAGTGAAGCCTCTGCTTTGTATGCCTTAGAAAATATCTATCAACAAAAGGCAAAAGCAAACTCTCTTTATGCACCTAAAACTGCCTATGCATCACAAGTAACTTTTGCTCTTAGTAGAATTGAGCATAGTTATAAAGAAAAAGAAGAAAAAGAGTGTAAAATGCTAGTTGTAGGGCTTGGTTCAGGCACAATGGAGCAAATTACACCAGAAGTAATTCATGCTTTACGTACCTGCGATATAGTTGCAGGCTACACCCCTTATGTTGATTTTATTAGACATATTGTGCAAGACAAAGAAATTATTCAAAACGGCATGATGGGCGAAGTTGCCCGTTGCACGCATGCACTTGAAGCGGCGGCAAAGGGTAATACTGTATGTATGGTATGCTCTGGCGACCCTGGTATTTTAGCAATGGCTGGTTTACTTATGGAGCTTAAGCAAAATAATAAAGAATTTGAAACAGTTGAAATACAAGTTTTACCAGGTATAACCTCTGCTAATATTGCGGCAGCTAGTTTGGGTGCTCCACTACAAAATGGATTTTGCCTAGTTAGCCTTTCAGATTTACTTGTTCCACGCGAAGAAGTGCAAAGAAATTTACAAGCCGTTGCAGAATCTGCCCTGCCAATTGCTTTGTATAATCCTGCTGGTAAGAAAAGACGTGAACTTATGGCAGAAGCAATTGAAATTTTTACTCAAATACGCGGTGAAGATATTTATTGTGCTTATGTAAAAAATGCAGGAAGAAGTAATGAAACTAAGTGGATAGGAAAACTTATAGATTTCCCACAAGATGAAGTAGATATGTCTACCCTACTTATTATTGGTTCACAAAGAACTGTTTTTGAAGATAATATGCTTTATGAAAAACGTGGCTATATGGAAAAATACGGCAATAAATAATATGAATACTTTTCATGCATTTACAATAGCCGCCATACGTTCTGGCGAGGGAAAAACCACAATAAGTTTAGGCTTAATGCGTCTATTATCTCGCACATTAACAACGCAAGCTTTTAAATGTGGCCCTGATTATATAGACCCAACTTTCCATGAATTAGTAACTAACCGCCCTTGCTATAATCTTGATACATGGATTATGGGTAAAGATGAAGTAAAACGTATATTTACAGAACATAGCCAAGAAGCAGATTGTGCAATTTGTGAAGGGGTTATGGGGCTATTTGATGGTAAAATACAAAAGCTAAATCCTGAAAATAATCAATGTGATATACTACCCTCTTTAGAGGGAAGTTCAGCCCATATTGCCCAATTGCTTGATATTCCAATAATTTTAGTCATAAACGCTAAAGGTATGGCTTCTTCAATTGCCCCATTAGTAGAGGGTTTTACAACTCACTGCAAAAAATATAATTTAAAACTAGCTGGAATTATTGCAAATAATGTGGGTAGTACAAGGCATGCTGATATTTTAAAACAGGCTTTAGAAGTATGGCAACTGCCCCCTTTAATTGGCTATTTGCCAAGAAAAGCTGAGTGGAGCGTTGACGATAGGCAACTAGGGCTGGTGCCTTTAGCAGAATCTAAAAAAGATTTAGCTTGGGCTGATGCTATTGCCGATACTTTAGAAGAAAGTATTGATATAAATTTACTATTAAAATGCACAAAAGTAGAAAATAAAAACTCTCCAACCACTTCAAATAATATAGTAAAGCCTTTTGTAAATAAAACACTTGCAATAGCAAAAGATAAAGCCTTTTGTTTTTATTACCATGAAAACTTGAAAGCTTTAGAAAAACTTGGTTGGACTCTTAAATACTTCTCTCCTCTATGTGATAGCGAACTACCAAGTTGCAATGCTGTGTATTTTGGCGGTGGTTACCCTGAAATTTTTGCAAAAGAATTATCGCAAAATACTACTATGTTAGCTTCAATAAAAGAATTTGCCGAAAATAATGGGGAAATTTTTGCTGAATGTGGTGGCTATATGTATTTGATGAAAGAAATTCACATTCCTAAAGAAAATAGCAGTTACCAACTTTGTAATGTAATTCAAGGCAAAGCCACTATGGGGGCTAAATTGCGTTCACTTGGTTACAGAGAAATGCAAATACACGCCACAACTATTTTTGCAAATAATTTAGAAGAAAGAAATATCTTACGTGGGCATGAGTTTCATTGGAGCGACATTGAACTTTATGAAGAATATAAGCCCTTTGCCACAATTGATAATA
>CAYJFV010000084.1:0-7358 GCA_964369275.1 uncultured Desulfovibrionaceae bacterium | reverse complement strand
GAACTAAGTCCCTTTAGAATCCCTAATGCAAAAATATCAAAAGCTAATTTATGGATAATACTATAAAATTAATTTGTTATATAAATTTTCGTGACTAAGGTGATTAACGGAAGTTGGACTAAGGAATGGTATGTTGCTCGAATATAAAATTTGCAACACTTGTTACATAAGTGAGCAAGTTTTGTTATTTCTTTACCTGCTTTTCTCACTTGCGACAGCAGGTGTTGCATATATTAACTTTTGCACTTGACTACCATTTGCTAGTCCAACTTCCATTAATAACCTTAGCCACGAAAATATAAGTGGAAAGTGGTTTATGTGAGCGATGAAAAAGAAAACAAAAGAGCGTAGCTCTTTTGTTGACGTGGGTTCTTAGGGAAATGACCTTCCCTAAGCCGTCGGAGACATAAAAAAAGAAAAGCAATTTTTTTCTTGACAAATTATTTGCTTTTAGTTATTCAAGAACTTAGTAATTTAGAAAAAACAACTTAAGGAACAAACATGCTCTTAAATAACCAATACTTCTTTTTTAGCTTTTTTAGCCTACGTGATGGTGCACGGGAAGGAGTCTTGTTGTTTTCTCAAAATTAGAATGTGAGTAACAAATTATACATATAGGCCGTTTCCGTGAGGAAACGGCTTTTTTTGTATGTTTTCATCAACACTTTAACTACAAGGAAAAGAAATGCTTTCAACTATTTTAATTTGGCTTGCCTACATTGTGCTATTTGTTTATTTAGCTAAAAAAGGCCGTGGGTATGATGTAACAACTTCTGGTACTGTAGGTTTTGCTGTTCAGGCATTTGCTTATGTTGCAACTTATGTTTCTGCTGTAGCACTTATTGGCTTTTCTGGCTTAGCTTTCCATTATGGCGTACAAATTTCTTTAGTTGGTGTTGGTGTGGCTGCTTTTGGTACATACTTTGTGTATACAGTTTTTGCTTGGGATACAAAACAAATGCAAGATAAGCTAAAAGCAAGAACTCCTGCTCATCTTATCGCCCTTAGCCACGATTGCCCTAAGCTTAGAGCTTTCTTAGGAATTATTTTCGCTCTATTCCTTTCAGTATATGCTTCTGGTGTGCTAAAAGGTGCGGCTATTACTCTACAAAGCATGATTCCTGTTTCTTTTGAAACCCTAACTTGGGGGCTAGCTATCTTTGTTGGTGTGTTGGTATGTAT
The DNA here is from genome assembly GCA_964369275.1 of uncultured Desulfovibrionaceae bacterium. Lineage (GTDB taxonomy): Bacteria > Desulfobacterota > Desulfovibrionia > Desulfovibrionales > Desulfovibrionaceae > CAYJAZ01. The sequence continues at coordinate 6,176 of CAYJFV010000084.1, read as the reverse complement.
TGGCGGTCTTAGAGGTGTGCTTTACACCGAGGCTATGCAAGGTGCTGTAATGCTTATTGGTATTTGCTTACTTGGCTATGCAGTATTTTCACAAGTTGGTGGCCCAATTGAGGGTTGGAATGCTCTTTCACAACTAGAGCCAACTGCGGCGGCGAACAATGGTTTCACAAGTCTTTCATTTGGTAGTCAGGGTATGTTCGTATTATCTTTAGTTGTTGTTATGTCTTTCGCAACACCTGTACAACCGCAAGTAATTCAAAGGCATTTTGCTCTTTCAAATAAAAGAGATGTTCAAAGAACTGCTATTATTGCTAGTGTAATTATTTTCATATTAGTTGCTGGTATGTTCTATATTGCGGCTCTTTCAAGACTTATTCTTCCAACTGATACTGCTGGCGACCATGTAGTTTCGCTACTAACTGCTACTTTACTTCCAAGTTTAGGGCAACAAATATTCTCAATTACAATTATTTCAGCTTCATTATCAACAACAACAGCTCTTTATCATATTGCGGCTACTTCTTTCAGTGAAGATTTAACTGGTAAGAAAACCAATAAAATGGGTTGGTACATTGGTATTAGCTTGGCGGTTATTATTAGTGCCATGGCTGCATGTTTAGAGGGGCAAATTATTGCTTTATTATGTACAACTTCATGGTCTGTAATTGGTTCAACTGCAATGGTTGCATATATTGCTTCTGTAAAGTTTGGCATTAATAACGCAAATGCGGCTTGGTATAGTAGTGTTGCTGGCTTTGTTGGCTGTGTTGGCTGGTATTTAGTGGTTTACCCATCAACCTCTATTGTTGATGTAGTTTTAGTTTCACGCTCTATTGCTGATATTCCACCATTCCTTATTGGTTTAGCGTGTTCATTACCTGTATTCGTACTAGTTCATAAACTAACAACAGTAAAAGAAAAAGAATTGGCAATGTAATTATAGTTGCTAGTAGATATTTTGGTCTTCAATTGAGACCAAAAACCCCTTGTAAAGTCATACTAAATTCTATCTCCCACATCTTAGAATTTAGTATGACTCTTTATTTTATTACTTGATTTTCTTGAAATTACCGTCTATTCTTTAAATAACTTTTTATAAATACACCAATATAGGATATATTGTGCTACCAAAGAAAACTTTAGTTAAGTTTATTCTAACCATTTTCTTTTCTTTACTATTTGCAGAAAATTGCTTTGCAAATGCTCTTTTAGAATCGGCGAAAAATGGCGACCTTAGCACCCTATCCCGCGAGATAGAAAAAAATACTAATATTAATATCAAAGATAAAAATGGCTACACCCCTTTAATGCATGCAACTATGAATGAGCATTTAGATATAGTTGAAAAATTATTAGCTGAGGGTGTAGATGTGTATGAGCGTGCAGAAAATGGAAAATCCATATTAATGATGGCAATTGAAACTAATAATGCACAACTTGTAGAACTTCTTTTGAATAATGGTGCAGATTTATATGCACGCACACACGATAATGAAAACGCTTATACCCTTGCAAAAGAGTTAGAATTTGAAGAAATTACTAATATTATTACTGCCTTTAAATTACAAGATTTAAATGTTGAAAGAACACGCTATCGTTCGCGTGAGTCTTTCCTAGAATACGCTAAAAATGGCGACTATAAAAATATTGAAAAAGCAATAAAAGCAAAAGAAGATGTTAATATACGCGATATTAACGGCATGACTGCCCTTATGTTTGCCGCAAAAAATGGACACCCGCATACCGCTACAATACTATTAAAAAACGGTGCTGAAGCTAACGCCCGCAATAATGGTGGCTGGAATGCCCTTATGATAGCTTGTGTTTTTGGGCAAGATAAAGTGGTAGATGCCTTTATAAAAAATAATGTAGAACTGAACTTTAAAGACGATGATAACCAAACAGCCCTAGACCTTGCGAAAGCCGAAGGGCATAAAAAAATTATTAGCTTATTAGAAAAACATGTAAAAAAAGAATAAATATAAGAACTTATATATACCTTGCTATCTCTAAACAAATGTAGTATTCTATAATTTATAAATTTTATACAGAGGAGTTTTCCTTGGACATTCTTATTGTTTTTGTCTTAATTATATTTAACGGGCTTTTTGCCATGTCTGAAATTGCACTTGTAACCGCTCGCAAAAGCAGGCTTCAACGTATGGCTGAAAACGGCTCAAAGTCGGCTCAACTTGCTATAACTTACGGCGAAAATCCTACTCAATTTTTATCTACCGTGCAAATTGGTATAACCGCTATTGGCTTACTAAACGGTATTTTTGGTGAAGCCGCACTTGCTGAACCTTTTGCTTTATTTATAACTAATCTTGGCGTACCTGCCGATATTAGTGGAATCATATCAACAGTTTGCGTTGTTGTTACTATTACATATCTTTCAATTGTAGTGGGCGAACTTGTACCAAAAAGACTAGGGCAGTTTAACCCAGAACTTATTGCTGTTACAGTGGTGCGTCCTGTTGCTCTTTTATCAATAATATCAAAACCTTTTGTATTTTTACTTACTGTATCTACAAATGCAATACTTCGCTTATTTGGTGAAAGCAGTTCAAGCTCCGATAACCTCACTGAAGACGACTTACACGCAATTATTGCCGAGGGTTCACAAAGTGGTCTTATGGAAAAACAAGAGCATGACATTGTAAGAAACGCTCTACGCCTAGATACAAGGCATACTGAATCACTAATGACCCCGCGTAACGAAATTATTGCTATTGATATTGAAGATGACTTTGAAGACGCTATGAAAACTATTCAAAGTACACGCTTTTCACGCTTCCCTGTTTGCCGTGGGGGCTTACATGATATTCTTGGTGTAGTAAGCTCTAAAGGTTTATTACGCTCAAAAGATAAAGAATCATTTGAAGGTATTACAAAATACTTAGACCCTGTAATCTACATTCCAGAATCGCCAACAGGTATAAAACTCTTAGAGCAATTCAAAAAAAATGAAGTTGATATGGTTTTTGTTGTTGATGAATACGGCGAAGTGGGCGGTATTGTAACCCTGCATGACGTACTAAAAGCCCTTACAGGCGATTTTTCAGATGATGAAGACAGTGCCTGGGTTACCACACAAGAAGATGGTTCATTCTTGCTTGATGGGCTTATTCCTTTGCCTGATTTGCAAGATCAGCTAGGGCTAAAAAAATTACCAGAGCAAGCAAACGCTCATTACCATACATTAAGCGGCATGCTTATGTGGCTTTCTGGCAATGTTCCTCAAGTTGGCGATACAACTTCTTGGGATAAGTGGACTTTTAAGGTAATCGAACTAGATGGTAACCGTATTGAAAAAGCTCTTGCAACACGAATAGAGGAAGAATAATGAGAGGAGAAAATAATGGAAGGCTTAGAGCTACTTATTGACTTGCATAAAGACAATGAAAGACAAGGCCCAGGTAGTGAAGCTAGTTGTATTAAGGCTTTAGAACTTTCAGGTTTACTAGAAAAACAGCAAGAGAGTGAACAATTAAAAGTTGCAGATCTTGGTTGTGGCACTGGTTTTTCTTCAATTTTTCTAGCAAAAAATTTGAATGCAGAAATTTATTCAGTTGACTTTTTGCCTGATTTTCTAAACATTTTAGAAAAAAATGCAAAAAAAGCAAATGTTCTAGATAAAATTCAAACTTTTGCACGCTCAATGGACGACTTACCTTTTCAAAAAGAGTACTTCGATGCCATTTGGTCAGAGGGTGCAATTTACAATATTGGCTTTGAAAAAGGTGTGGAATATTTTAAAAATTTCCTAAAAAAAGACGGTATCTTAGCTCTTTCAGAAATAACATGGCTTACTAATGAACGCCCTGAAGAACTTACAAACTATTGGGTAACTAATTACCCTGAAATAGATACTGCAAGTGCAAAAATGGCTATTTTAGAAAAATTGGGCTTTACCCCAATAGGTTATTTTACTTTGCCTGTAGTTGATTGGCTAAATTCTTACTATGCCCCACTAGAAGCAAAACATAATGCTTTTATTGAAAAACACGGCAACGCTGGGCAAGAAATAGTGAATGCTGAAAAAGAAGAAATTGCTTTCTATAAAAAATATAGTGATTATTATAGTTACGGTTTTTATATTGCAGTAAAAAAATAATTCTATTTACTTGTAATACTTCATAATTTATTAAGATATGTAATAACATATTATAATAATAGTTTTTATTTAGCAAAAAGAATATATAGTTTAAATTGCAAAAAAAGGAGTATTATTATGGAATTATTAAAAGCTTTAAATTGGCGTAACGCAACAAAAAAATACAATCCAACAAAGAAAATATCGCAAGAAGATATGGAAAAGTTGTTAGATTTACTGCAGTTGTCTTCTTCTTCAACCAACATTCAACCTTGGCATTTTATTGTAGCAGCTAGTGATGGAGCAAAGGCAAAAGTTGCTAAATCTACCGAAGAAAAATACCCTTTCAACACTCACAAGATAGTAGATGCAAGTGCTGTTATAATTTTTGCAACTAAATTTGACTATGACGACAAATATCTACAGCATATTCTTGAAAAAGAAGAAGAAGATGGTAGAATACCAAACGATGATGCAAGAACCGCCGCTCATGGTGCAAGAGCCTTATTTACAAGTATTCATAAAGATCAGTTAAACGATTATAAGCATTGGGCAGATAAACAAGTATACCTAAACTTAGGTAACTTCCTACTAGGTGCAGCCTTATTAGAAATTGATGCAACCCCAATGGAAGGCTTCGATGCTGAAATAATTGATAAAGAATTTGCTTTGCAAGAAAAAGGCTTTGCAAGCACTGTTCTAGTTTCAGTAGGCTACAGGGCAGACGATGACTTTAACGGAAAAAGCCCTAAATCTCGCCTAGCAAAAGAAGAAATTATAGAAATTTTATAATTTTATATATTTTTTTCTCTGGCTAAGTTAATCTTCCTTTAAGCTAAGAAAGTGCCAAAACTATTTTTGGCACTTTCTATTTTTTATAGCAGTTTTCTAATTATACTTATTTCTTATCTTTAATATATTTTAGGTATTGTTTATCTGTTCCCATAATATGTTTGATAAGCCAAGTTTTTAGAAAATCTAAAATTTGCATGCTTAATACCGCACTGCCGCCAGAAAGTTGTTCTTTAAATTCTAGGAACTTAGCAACAAATTTTCTATGAAGTTCTTTATGGTTTTCGGTATCAGGGTAATCACTTGCACTGAATATTTTTTCTTCTGTTTCAAAGTGAGTTACTGTATAATCGGCAATACTATTTAGAAGTTTTTCTAAATCTTTTTCGCTTATATTATTTTGCATTGCTTTATACAGTGTATTTACATAATTTACTAAGGCCTTATGCTGTGTATCAATTGGTTCAAAATCTAACGCAAGCTCATCATTCCATGCAATAAATTCGTTAGCAGAAGTTGCATTGTCAAGATTACCAGAATCAAGTGCATGCACAATAATTTCAATTTCATCAACACTACTTGAAAAACGTACTAAAGTATTCATAAAGTTTTGCATTTGTGTACCAGTTTCAGCTGAAACACCTTGAACTTCATCAAGCGAATGATTTACTTGTAAACTTGTATGCGATTGTATTTGTGCAGCAGAAGCAATATCGCTAAGCTGCATAGCTGTTTCTTCCATACCTTGTACAATATCTTGTATGAAATCACCAACTTGAGTTGCCCTTTGCGAACTTTCCATTATATGTTCAACTGCTTTTGATACTGTTTCTACATTTCGGTTAGTTTCTTCTTGAATACTTGCTACCGCTATTTCAACTTCTTTTGTGGCAAGTATTGTTTTTTCAGCAAGTTTTCTAACTTCATCAGCTACAACCGCAAAACCACGCCCAGCTTCACCAGCACGAGCAGCCTCGATTGCCGCGTTAAGAGCAAGTAAGTTTGTTTGATCAGCTACATCATTAATAACGGTCATAACTTTACCGATATCAGTTGTTTTATCTACCAAAACAGTCATTGTTTCGCTTAGTTCAAGCACTGTTTCTTTTACATTTTCAATGCCAGATACTGTAAGATTTACATCGTTTACGCCAACTAAAGCCTTTTGTCTGAAACTTTCTGCACTGTCAGAAGCGGCTTGCACCTTATGGGTAGATTCTTCTGTAAGATATAGCATTTCTCGCATAAATTCATAAGTTTTATCAAGGTATGATATCTGAGAAGCCAT
>CAYJFV010000083.1:0-7359 GCA_964369275.1 uncultured Desulfovibrionaceae bacterium | reverse complement strand
GTTCTTTCTGTCACCACCGTTGGATGGCTGCTAAAGATCAAGCAAGAGTTGAAGGGCGTGATCCTTTAAAATTAGCTGAAACTGATTATCAAACATCATGTACTCAAGCTTGTCCTAACGGTGCTATTACTTTTGGTGATTTATTGAATGAAGAGCATGCAGTGTATGAACTTTCTCATTCAGAAAACGCCTTTAGATTGTTAGAACGTTTAGGTACTGAACCACAGGTATATTACATTTCTGAACGTGAATGGGTACGCCGTTTAGGTGATAACTATCTTCCAGATGAACAAACAGGTGCTCCTAAACAGACACTTGAAAATGCAGGACACTAGAGGTAAAACATGGCAAATTATTCTAAACCAATAGATGCAGAATTTTTTCCAGAAGGTGTTGAACGCTCTTCTTTTACAAAATTTTCGCTTTGGATGGCAGCATGGGGTGTAGTTTTCTTATGGGGACTATATGCAGCTGTACTTACTTTGGCTAATGGACTTGGAGTAACTGGTCTTGACGATTATTTCGGTTTTGGACTTTGGATTACTTTTGACCTTGCTGTTATTGCTCTTGGTGCTGGTGCATTCTTCTTATCTTTATTAAGATATATCTTCAATATTGATGAATTGAAATACATTGTAAACTTTGCAGTATTAGTTGGCTTTTTATGCTATTCAGGTGCTATGTTAATTCTTGTACTTGATATTGGTCAGCCAATTCGTTCATGGTTTGGTTACATGTATGCAAACGTACACTCAATGCTTACAGAAGTTATTTTCTGTATTACATGTTACTGTATAGTGCTTATTATTGAAACAACACCTTTGTTTTTAGAAAATCGTGTTACGATGAAAAACAAATTTGTTGCAGCTTTAGCTCATAACTTCCACGTATTCATGCCATTATTTGCTGGTGTTGGTGCATTTTTATCAACTTTCCACCAAGGTTCACTTGGCGGTATGTATGGTGTATTATTCGGTCGCCCTTACCTTTACAGAGAAGGCTTCTTTGTATGGCCTTGGACTTTCTTCCTATTCATTATGTCAGCTATAGCAACAGGCCCAATGTTCTCTTGCTTGCTTACAACCTTGGTTGAAAAGATTACTGGCCGTAGATTAATTTCTGATAGCGTGAAAATGTTATTAGCTAAAATTGGTGGTTCTTTACTACTTCTTTACTCTGTATTCAAATGCCTAGATAGTTATGCATGGGTAAATAGCTTATTAGCAAAAGAAGGGCTAACATTTGCACAAATGTTTAATGGTGTAATTTATGGTTCATGGCTATTCTTTGTAGAGCATGCACTTGCAATTATTCCTGCTATATTCTTAGTTATGCCATCAATTCGTAAGAACATTAAATTAGTTTATGTATTTATGATTTTAGCTGTAATTGGCGTAACATTAAACCGTTATTTACTAACTGTTCAAGGGCTTGCAATTCCAGTAATGCCATTTGATGGTTGGAAATACTATTCACCTAACTGGGTAGAATGGGCAGCGTGTGCTTTTGTTCTAGCTTATGGTGTAATGGTGGTTTCTATTGGTTACCGTTATTTCCCTGTTTTCCCACAGGAAAAAGAACTAAACAAGTAGTTTATACATTATAAAATAAAAGCCCTTTCTGAATATAGAAAGGGCTTTTTTATTTAAGTATAATATTTTAGAATGGTAATATTAAGTTATGGCTCTAAATTAATTTTTTGCAAGCATAATCATTAATACATAACAAGCAGAAGAAAGTCTATTTAGAGTATTAAGAATATCAGGGCGAGAAGCTGTTTCTTGTGTGGCATATAAATTAAATGCAGTGTTTTCGAGTAGGCGAATTTTTGTACGCAATGTATTAATTCTTAAGCTTTCTTCATTATGATTTATATTAGATACTATATGGTCATGGTTTAGGTAACGCATTGGGTTATGAGAATATTTATGTATTGTTTCTGCTGATAGTATATCAATTTCAAAAGGTTCTAATTGAATATCTATGCAAGTTGCCGCCATAACATTTCCTAATATTGAACGAATGGCATTTAGCCAAATATGCACATTCTCATTTTTAGACATTGTTTGCAGAAAAAGAGTGTGTGCAATACAGTCATCTAATTCCCCTCGAAAGCGAATTTCAAGAGAGCCTTTGAATATTTCTTCATGTTCATTTAGTGCCGTATGTGTTTTTACTTTTGGGAATTTAGAAAAGTCGAAATTCGCTTTAGTGGTATAGTTTATATTTTCATTATTAGAATTATCATCTATTTTTTCAGATACTTTTTTTGGGTGTGCAGATTTCAATGGGTTAATTTGTTTTAATCCATCTTCTGTTCTTTGAAAAAGTTGCCCTTTATTATTAGTAAAAATAACTTTTATATTTTTTTGTTTGAATATTTCTTCTTCTTCAGGGGTTGGAGTATAAGAAGTTGGAAGTATAATTTCTCCATTTTTAACAAGCGATTTTGTATTAATTTTAAACATTTTATTGCTCACTTTATGATATTGTAATTAAATATTAATAAAATTCTATGGGTTATATGTCAAGCTTGATAAGATGTTATTGATTTAATAAATAAATTTAATTTTTATATGTTACTTTTAGTTGAATAAATGTAAAAAATAGTATATTGTATATTTTAGATTATTGAAAGGATGGGTATGTATGTTTATAGAATTACTGCAAAGTGTTAACTCATTTGTTTGGGGTCCAGTTATGCTTGTGCTTTTACTTGGCACAGGTTTTTATTTAACTTTTGGTCTTAAATTTTTCTCAATAACGTATATCGCTGAAGCATTTAGATTAATGTGGAAAGGGCGTAAAATTGAAGAGGGGCAGAAGGGTGAAGTTTCTGCTTTTGCTGCTTTAATGACAGCCCTAGCAGCAACAATTGGTACTGGTAATATTGCTGGTGTGGCTACTGCAATTTTTGCTGGTGGCCCAGGTGCTTTATTTTGGATGTGGGTAACTGCTTTTGCTGGTATTGCAACAAAGTATACTGAAACAGTTTTAGCTGTTGAATACCGTGAAGTTACTGACCGTGGTTCATATGTTGGCGGCCCAATGTATTTTATCAAAAATGGTTTAGGTCCAAAATGGGCATGGCTAGGCATTTTATTTGCTATATTCACAGTAACTGCTAGTTTTGGTATTGGTAATACTGCTCAGGCTAATTCTGTTGCTCAGGCTTTAGAGGTTTCTTTTTCTGTTCCTCCATTTGCTACTGGTATATTCTTATTTGTTTTAACTGCTCTTGTTGTAATTGGTGGTATTCAACGTATTTCTAGAGTTGCTTCATACCTTGTACCATTTATGGCAATTTTATATTGTATATTTGGTGTAATTTTACTTTTGATAAAAATTACTGATGTTCCTGCTGCATTTATGCTAGTAATACATGAAGCCTTTACTCCAACTGCTGCTGTAGGTGGTTTCTTAGGTTCTACTGTAATGATGGCTATTCGTATGGGTGTAGCACGTGGCTTATTCTCGAATGAAGCTGGTCTTGGTTCAGGCTGTATAGCGTATGCTAGTGCGGCTACTTCTGGCTCAGTTCAGATGGGACTTGTTGGTATGCTTGGTACATTTATCGATAGTATTATCGTGTGTACAGTAACAGGCTTAGCTATTATTGTTACTGGTTCTTGGACTTCTGGTGCAAGTGGAACCGCGTTAACAAGCCTTGCTTTTGATTCAGTAATCCCATTTGGTGGTGCTGTTGTATCAATAGGTATTGCTTTATTTGCCTATACTACAATTCTTGGTTGGTGCGTATATGCTGAACGTGCAATGATTTTCCTATTTGGTGAAAGTTCAGTTAAATTTTTCCGCATTATATTTGTTCTTGTAATTCCGGTGGGTTGTGTTTCTGAACTAGATACTGTTTGGCTACTTAGTGATACGCTAAATGCAATGATGGCAATACCAAACTTAGTTGGTTTGTTGTTACTTAGTCCCGTTGTGTTCAAGCTTACTAAAATCTATTTAGATAGTCAGAAGAAGTAAAATTGTTTCTTATCTATAAACAAAAAAAGGGTTTTATTATAAAACCCTTTTTTTTTACTTGGGTGTGTGTTTAAAATAATAACGTCATTTCGAATTGTAATATGATTTCAATTTTTGTGATTAATATGAATAGCGGAAGTTGACTAGTAAATGTTAAGTTATTCTAGTGTAAAATTTATAGCAGATTTTCTCACTTGCGATAGCAAGTGTGGCACATATTGTCTTTTGCACTTGGCTACCATTTCCTAGTCAAACTTCCATTAATCGCCTTAGCCACGAAAATATAGATGGAAGATATTATTTTGTAAGCTATGAAAAGGAAACCAAAAGAGCTGTGCTCTTTTGGTGACGTGGGTTCTTAGGGAAATGACCTTCCCTAAGCCGTCGGAGACATAAAAAAATTGTATGATACAGCAAATTTGAAATGATGTGATTAATTTAGAAACGCACTCTAGTTAAAACTCGACAATTTATAAAAAAAAAGATAGGCTACGCAAATATTCAGAACATTAATAATTTGGAGCAAAGAAATGTCTTGTAAGCTTTACCAATTTTCCGATTTAAATTCCGCACAACCTTTTTTACAAACATTATCAAAAAGAAATGATGATGATAATTCTGTTGAAGCACAAGTGATAGAAATAATAAATAATGTTCGTGAACATGGTGATAAGGCATTAACTGAATATACCAAAAAGTTCGACCATAAAGAAAGCACAGGTTTATTTAAAATTTCAGCTGAAACTATACATAATTCGGTGAATGAAATTCCTTCTGAAGATTATGAAATTTTAGAAAATGCGGCACAGCAAATTTATGAATTTCATGAAATGCAAAAAGAAAAATCATGGTTTCACACTAAAGAAGATGGCACAATACTTGGGCAAAAAGTAGAGCCAATAAATAGAGCTGGCATATACGTTCCGGGCGGCAGAGGTGGCAATACTCCGCTAATTTCTTCTCTTTTAATGGGTGCAATACCAGCATTAGTAGCAGGTGTTTCAGAAATTGCCATTGTTAGCCCACCAAGGGCAGATGGAACGCTAAACCCATATATTTTAGCGGCGGCTCATTTGCTTGATATTGAAGAAGTGTATGCTGTTGGCGGTGCATGGGCAATTGCGGCTTTAGCGTACGGTACACAAAGCATTAAATCAGTAGATATTATTACTGGCCCAGGCAATGCTTTTGTTACTACTGCAAAAAGATTAGCTCATGGACATGTTGCAATTGATATGATAGCAGGGCCAAGCGAAATTTTAATTATTGCCGATGAAAAAGCAAACCCAAATGTTATCGCGGCGGATATGCTCTCGCAAGCAGAGCATGACACGCTAGCATCAGCCGTATTGGTTACGGATTGTGAAAGCCTTGCAAAAGAAGTGGCTGATTGCTTAGCTAAAAGGGTAGAACTGCTTCCTCGTAAAGATATTGCTAAAGAGTCGCTAAAAAACTGGTCGGGCTTAGTAGTATTTCCTAATATGGAGATGTGTATTGACTTTGCAAACCAAGTTGCCTCTGAACACTTAGAAGTTTTGTGTGAAGATAGCTGGAGTTTTGTACCACGCATTAAACACGCTGGGGCAATTTTCTTAGGTGCATACTCTGCGGAAGTTGTGGGCGATTACTTTGCGGGGCCTAATCATGTTTTACCAACAATGTCTACCGCTCGCTTTGCTTCAGGTTTAAGCACACAAACTTTTACTAAAAAAACTAATATCCTTTCAATTTCAGAAAGTTATATGAAGAAAAATGCAAAATCTATAGCTCGCTTTGCAAGGCTAGAATCGCTAGAAGCTCATGCTCAAGCCGCAGAAGTTCGCGAAGAAATCTAATTTTCTTAGCTATATCATAAAGAAAAGTGAGAAAAACTATTTTTAGATTTTCTCACTTTTTATCTTTCATCATCATACCCTATTCTTTCCAAATAAATGAACCTTGTCTACCGCAAATTTTCTGCCTTCTATAGCTAAAAAATTGTGGGTTGGAATAGGTGCAAATATCAATTCCAAAAATATTTTCTTTTATAATACCAGCTTGTTGTAACTGTGCCTTAGTTAATTCCCATAAGTTTACAGTTTTGTTTTTTTCATTATACCAAGTGTTAAATTCTTCGCCCCATTCAGAACTGTAATTAATAAATTCAGAAATGCTAGGCGATAATGATGGCCCACGTACTGCACATAAATTTTTTGCTTCTAATCCATAATATGAACAAAATTCTTTTACCGCATGTATAGGATATTTTTGCCTATTGCCACGCCAACCTGAATGAAGAGCAAGTAAATGTTCGCCTTTATTATCGCATATAAGAATTGGTTGGCAATCAGCAGTTTTAATACAAAGTGCATGTTTACTTTTTGTTGTTGCAAGCCCATCTGCCTCTAGTGTGGGGAAAATGTATGGATCGGAATTATCAGGCTCGAAAATAGTTTTAATTCCATGAACTTGCTTAACATCGGAAAAAGAATCTACTTTTAAAATCGACTTTATATTTAATCTATTTATCAATACTTTATCGAAGTCATCGCCCACTTCATAAGAAATATTACCGCCCGCAAGTGGATTAGAATCATCAAAAATTGAACGTACTTGAAAGGCACAATGAACCTTATCAATATTTGGAAATTGAAATTTTATATAGTGCATATAATTTCCTTTTCATTTGCTATATAGTTTGCAGGAATATCCCAAGAATTTGAAATAAAACTAGAATTTTCTTGGAATGAAAAAGCGAGAATTAGGGGAATATAATAAGCTTCTAGCTTGGAATAGTTTGTATTAATTGCAAGTAACCTATCATAATATCCACCGCCATAACCAAGCCTGTAGCCTTGCTTATTGTAGGCAAGGCAAGGTAAAATTACAAGAGTAGCCTTAGGCAAAATAGAACTTTCTAAACTTAAGTTCGGCTCAAGTATTCCGTAATTTCCACTAGTAAAAGAAGTGGAAAAATTGTTTTGGGAAATTTCAATAAATTCCATCTTTCCATTGTCTATTTTTGGATTATTACAACGGGGAAAATATATTTTTTTTGACTCTAAATACCCACTTTCTATCAATAAATTTGTTTCAACTTCACCCCTAAATGAACGGTATAAAGCTATGTGTTCACTATGTTTCCATATATCACTATTAATTATATGTAATTGAGCTGATTTTGAAAACTGCTCATGCAAGCTACTGTTTTTATGTAATTCATTACGATTTTCACGCATTATTTTACGTATATCATCAGATATAATTTTATTTTGTAATAGCATACTTATCTCTACTAATTAATAAATTAAATTAATTATATGGAAAAAAGAAAAACATTGCAAGTTCTTATAAAAAAGTAAAAAATAGCACGTCATACAATTTACAGTA
>CAYJFV010000082.1:0-7458 GCA_964369275.1 uncultured Desulfovibrionaceae bacterium | reverse complement strand
TTCTTGAGGAAAAATGAAATTGATATAAAATATTACACCTCTTTTATTTTTCGCTATTTTATAATTTAGTCTAAATGCTTTTATCATTCCATATAACACTTTAAATTCATATTATATGTATAAATTATACCACTTCACTACTTTATTAGGGAATATTTATGCGTAAATTTATTATATTTTTTCTATCTTTTCTATGCTTTATAGCAATTTTTTCAAATTACAATATAGCAGAAGCAAGCAAACTTACAGAAAAACAAATTAATCAATTCAGGCAAATGAAAGCTGAACACTATGCAAAAATTAATGCTCTTGAAAATAAGATACTAAACTTAGACCTTCAGCAAACAGGGCTAGACTTATCTTACCACTTTGCCTTTAGAAAAGTTTTTGATGGCCGCATAAGTGAACTTCAAAAACAAATTAAAGAAGAAAATGAAGCTTTCTATAAAAAAGTAAAAAATACTTTTGGCGAAGAAATAGCTGATACCCTAAAACCAAATATCTAAACTGTATAATACAATTATACAATGCATACTATACATGTGTATAAGTTTTAGTCAGTATGTTTACACTTTACAATACAACTGTACAATTTTTATACACTTTATATTACACTTACGAACAATCATAAAATTATATTTTAACAACTATTCCAAATATTTATATGCATATTTAGAAGTTTGGCACACCCTTTGCTATAGAGAAAATATCAGATGAAAAATAATCAAATACATATTGATGAAATATAATCTCAAATAACTATATAATACAATTATAAAAAAGGAAAAAATCATGTCAAACAAAACAATTATATCATTAGTAACAGCTTTCACCATTTCAACTTTAGCTTTTGGTTCAACCGCACAAGCAAGTGAAATAGATTTTTCTAAAGCTCAAAACCTTGAAACTCAACAACACTTAATGCAACTTCATGGCTACAACACAGGTGACTTTGATTCAATTGCTAAACAAATTGCTTCTGCTAAAGACGAAGTTCACACTATTAGCATGAACGATGTAAAAACACAAAAAGTTGCTACCCCACAAAATGCAAAACTTCAAAACTTAGAAGCACAACAACACGCAATGCAACTTTTAGGTTATAACACTGGCGATTTTGCTTCAATTGCAAACCAAATTGCAGTAGAAAAAGGTGAAGCACCAATTTCCAATATGCAAATTGCAAAAGTTGAAACCCCTAATATGAATTATTCACTTGGCGAAGATGCAAACCTTGCACTAATGAAATCAGAACATATTGCAAAATTAAATCACCTTGGTACTGAGTTACTAAACCTTGGCACTCAAAAATATGTTACTCAATTACATATTCACAACTCACAAAATTTGCATAGTTTAGATGACCAAATTGAGGAATTAAGGCAAGAAGGCATTAATGAGTTGAAACAATTTCATCAAAAATTAAATGCTGAATATGGTCAAGAAGTTGCAGCTAACATCTACACAGACAAAGAAATTGAACAACTAAAAAGAGCAAGAAATTACTTTATGTAATTCAATATAAAAGCAGATTTAGATTAAGGAGATTATTATGTCAAAGAAATTTATCCTCGCAGCAGCTTTAGCAATGAGCCTTGGCATGTTTGCGGTAACAGATAACGCTCAAGCAAGAGGCCATGGGCAAGTTGATATGCCAGAACTTACAGCTGAGCAAAAAACAGAACTAACAACCTTGCGTAATGATTTTCATAAAGCAACTGATCCAATAAATGTTGAACTTGCTAAAAAACGCACAGAATTACGAGCAATTATGTTGCAAGAAAAACCTGATTCAAAAACGGCTTCACGCTTGGCAGGTGAAATTGAAACACTTGAACAAGATTTACGCGACATAGAAATTAGTTTTCGTACCGAAGTTTCAGAAAAATTTGATTTACCAATGCACCGCGGAATGAGAGGTGGAAAACACCATCAAATGGACGGTAGAAACCAGTGCTATGGTAATCAAGATAGGGGTGAAATGAGAGATAACACTACTCACCAAAACCACAAAAATTCCCCTAGAAATATGTAACACAAATATTAATGTAACACTAAACACTAAGGAGGTAAGTGAACAGAAAAAATGAACACTTTTTTCTATAAATACTCCAAATAGAAAAAAATAAAACCATAAAACTCATCCTAAAATAAAAAAAGCCTAGAAGAAGCCAAGCATTGCTTGGCTTCTTCGTTTTAATGCAAAAATAGAATGGTTCTAATTTATAAAAAATTATAAAAAAAAGAGCGGAAAATCCGCTCATTTTTTTATTCACTTACTTCAAATTTTATTCACTTGCTTCAAATAAGTATCCATATCTAACTGAGAATGTATCTGTTTTTTCTAATACTTTTGCTGCAAGCCCCTCAATTTCATCAGCAGTAAAAACGCCAACTTCACTTGCAATATAATGCCCTAAAATAGCTTCATTTTGCGAAAATACCCATGTAATTGAATAGGCAGAACCAATAGCAGGTCTTGTATCAAATTCAGGTACAGTTTCAAGAATAATGCGGAATTTACGTGTGTCTTCTTCTTCAAGAGTAAAAAGCGAACTTGTATTTAAGTCTTCTTTTAGCTGAACTGCAAGCCTAGCACCTAGACTATCATTTCCTTTATGTTCAAGAGTAACAGCAGTATTTCTATCATACCCTTGTGCTGGAGTATTTGCAACTGCTACAGCTTCTTCTGCAAAAGCTTGGGAAGACAAACCCAAAACCATAAAAAGTGAAAACAGTATTTTTTTCATAACTTTTCCTTAAACTTCGTTTATTTGTTTAAACGTTTTAAGCCTTTTGAGCCAATATCTCTGCGTGAATAGCTATTTTCCATAGTTATTTTATCAAGTGCTTGGTAGGCCTTATCCTGTGCTTGCTTCAAATCATCACCTAAAGCAGTTACGCATAATACTCGCCCACCAGAGGATAAAATTTTAGCATCTTTTTCTTGTGTTCCTGCATGAAAAACTTTTGTTTCATTCATTGAATCTGCCCTTTCAGCTGTTTCAATACCTTGAATTTCCATACCTTTTGGGTAACTTTCAGGGTAGCCCTTAGCAGCAACAACTACACCAAGGGCGGATTTAGAAGTAAATTGCAATTTCTTACCTGCTAAATTTCCTTGTGTTGAAGCTAGTAAAAGCTCAACTAAATCAGACTCTAATCGCATAAGAAGTGGTTGGCACTCAGGGTCACCAAAGCGTACATTATATTCAATTACATTAACTTTATCGCCATCAAGCATTAAACCAGCATAAAGCAAGCCCTTAAAAGGTGTGCCACGTTTCTTCATTTCTGCTAAAATTGGACGAGATACAATATCAGTAATGCGTTCAATTTCACTATCTGGCAGAACTGGAGCAGGCGAATACGCCCCCATACCACCAGTATTTAGCCCAACATCGCCCTCGCCAATTGTTTTATGGTCTTGAGCAGAGGGGAAGGGAATTGCAGTTTCACCATCGCAAAGGCAGAAAAGCGACGCTTCTTCACCTACTAGGAAATCTTCAATAACTACTTTTGAACCAGCCTCGCCAAAAGCACCGCCGAACATAGAATTTAAAGCTTCAATAATTTCTTCCATGTTTTGCCCAATAATTACCCCTTTACCAGCGGCTAAACCATCGGCTTTAATAACTAAAGGTGCTTTCTTTTTTTCTACATAATCAAGGGCAGCTTGTAAATTTGTGAAAGTTTCAGAAGAAGCTGTTGGCACATTCGCAGCAAGCATAATTTCTTTTGCAAAAGCTTTACTTGCCTCAAGTGTAGCACAGGCTTTAGTTGGGCCAAAACATGGAATATTAACTTTTTCCATAGCATCAACAAGCCCTAATGATAAAGGAACTTCTGGGCCAACTATCACCAAGCCAATACTCTGTTTTTGAGCAAACTCAATCAAGGCATCTATTTCAGTTTCTTTAATCGCAACATTTTTAGCAACTTGTGAAGTTCCACCATTGCCAGGTGCAACAAATATTTCACTTGCAAGTGGCGATTGTGCCACCTTCCATGCTAAAGCATGCTCTCTGCCGCCTGAACCAACTATCAATATTTTCATACATTCCTCTGCTGAATAATAGTATATTTTAGAAACATACCCTATTTAAGTATATTTAGAAAATCGAAATTTAACTTAAATAATAGCTTTTTGCAAGTTTAGTTTACTAGAAGAAATTTAATAATATTAACGGAAAATATACTGTAAACTGGAATAACGTGGCTAGCACCTTACTCTACTTGCTTGTGTTTGACAAAAAAAGAAATAAAGTGCAGTATAGGAAAATTATCGAGACTCATAGTGAATTATTAGCTTGAGTGCTTAGTTAAATGAAAAAGGAAAATGACTATGAACGTGTTTAAAAACAAAATGTTTTTCACTGCGTGTGCTACAGCTCTTATAGGTGCATCACTCGTTAGTCCAGCATTTAGTGCTGAAACAATTAAAATTGGTGTTGGTGGTGCACATTCTGGTGAACTAGCATCTTACGGTGTTCCTACTTTGAACGCAGCTCGTTTAGTTGCAGAAGAGTTTAACGCAAAAGGTGGTTTATTAGGTAAGCAAGTTGAAATCGTTGCGGCGGACGACCAATGTAAACCAGAACTAGCTTCTAACGCAGCTACTAGCCTTATTTCTAACGACGTTGTTGGCGTTGTTGGCATGATTTGTACTGGTGCTACTATGGCAGCTTTACCAATTTTCAACGAAGCTAACATTGTTGCTATTTCTCCTTCAGCTACTGCACCTGTTCTTACTCTTGGTGAGGGGAACGACATTTTCTTCCGTACAATCGGGCATGACTTTACTCAAGCTCAAATTTCTGCAAAATTCATTGGCGAGCAAGTAAAACCTAAAACTATTGCTTTCTTACACGATAACGGCGAATACGGTAAAGGTTTTGCTGATAGCGTAAAAGAAAATATTGAAAATAACTATAAAGATATTGAAGTTGTTCTTTATGAAGCTGTTACTCCTGGTGCATCTGACTACTCTGCTGTAGTTCGTAAGTTACGCCGTGAAGGTGCTGACTTCCTCGTTTGGGGTGGTTACCTTCCAGAAGGTTCAAAAATTGTGAACAACATTGTTGAACTAGAATTAGACATTCCTCTTCTTGGACCAGATGGTTTAAAAGACCCTAACTTTATTTCTACTGCTGGCGAAGCTTCTGAAGGTTCTTACGCTTCTGGCCCAGCTGATACTTCAGCTAGCCCACTAAGCAAAAAAGCTTTTGAATCTCACCAAGCTAAATACGGTTCAACTCCTGGTGCTTTCTTTGACAACGGCTATGCTGCTGCGCATGCTTTAATGTCTGCTATTGAAGCTGCAAACAGCACTGAAACAGCTAAAATTATTGAAGCACTACAAAATGTTCCTGTAGATACACCAGTTGGTAAAATTACTTTCGATGAAAACGGCGACGCTCGTGGTATCGATATGTCAATCTACCAAGTACAAAATGGTGTATTTGTTCCAGTATTTACAGACTAATTCTACCCTAATAAAGATGATAAAGTTCTGTTATTATGAGCTTTATCATCTTTATCTATGTTAATAGCATTTTTTACAAATTTCTTTTCTATGTACCTACACAGATAGTTCACAAAGGATTATAGATGGATTGGCAATACTTTTTTGAAATATTTTTCTCTGGTGTAACGCGTGGTAGCATATACGCATTAATTGCTCTTGGCTACACAATGGTTTACGGTATTATTGAACTTATTAACTTTGCTCATGGCGAAATATACATGATTGGGGCTTTCATTGCCCTAGCTGTAGCAAATATTCTTACCGCAATGGGCATGCCCTCGCTTGCAATACTTGTTATTGCTGCTTTTATTGCAATGCTTTATTGTGCCGCGTATGGGTATACCGTTGATAAAATCGCCTACAAGCCACTTAGAAACGCACCAAGACTTTCACCACTTATTTCTGCAATTGGTATGTCTACCTTTTTAATGAACTATGTTGGTATTGCACAAACAACTGACTTTATTCGTTTTCCAAGACTAATTCCTAAATTTGAATTTATTTCTGTTTTTAATGGCATTATTCGCTCAAGCGATTTTGTTATTATTGTTGCTTCTGCAAGCATTATGACAATTCTTACTTTGTTTATTAGCAAAACACGCACTGGTAAAGCAATGCGTGCAACTGCACAAAATAGAAAAATGGCTATGCTATTAGGTATTGATGCAGATAAAATTATTAGCACTACCTTTATTATTGGTTCAGCACTTGCTGCAATTGGTGGTACTTTAATTGCTTCGCATACTGGGCAAGTTAGCTTTGGTATTGGCTTTATGGCGGGGCTAAAAGCCTTTACTGCCGCTGTTTTAGGTGGCATTGGCTCTATTCCTGGTGCTATGCTTGGTGGAATTGTTCTTGGCTTAGCTGAAAGTTATACTACTGGTTACTTATCAGGTAACTATGAAGATATTTTAGCTTTCTCGCTTCTAGTATGTATTCTTATTTTTAGACCTTCTGGATTACTTGGCAAAGCCAAAGTACAAAAAGTATAAGGTGCTAATATGTTGAAACAAAAATCTATTATTACTGCCCTATTAATTGCTCTTGGCTTTGTTGTATTGGCTTTTCCTATTCTTGGGCTTAAATTTGATATACAAAGAAACCCTATTTTCTACTTTGATAGACTTGCAATTTTAGGTGTAAGCGTTTTTATAGTTGCACTTGCAAGAGAATATTTTATTAATCGTGATACGCATGTACAATCACCTACTCTTGATAAAATAGGGCAAGCAAAAGATAATTTATTTGCTAGTATTCAAGAACCTAAAGTACAAAAAGTTTTGTATGCTCTTTTATTTTTAGCATTTGTATTGCTTCCTGTAGTTAGCTCTCTTTACCAAGTAACTATTTTTTCACTTGCATTAATATATGTTATATTGGCATTAGGTTTAAATATTGTTGTTGGTATTGCAGGGCAATTAGTGCTTGGTTATGCCGCATTTTATGCTGTAGGTGCATATACTTATGCTTTACTTAATATGTATTTTGGGCTTTCCTTTTGGCTATGTTTACCAATTGCAGGCTTACTTGCAACATTAGCTGGCTTATTACTTGGCTTTCCTGTGCTTAGACTACGTGGCGACTACCTTGCTATTGTAACACTAGGCTTTGGTGAAATTACCCGCTTACTACTAACAAACTTATCTGACCTAACAAATGGTTCTCGCGGTGTTGCAAATATTCCACGCCCTAACTTTTTTGGAATGGACTTCAACCTAGATCAATCTACCATTTACATTTACTATATAGCATTTGCCGCAACTATTGTTACTATTATAGTTGTAAACCGCCTAAAAAATTCAAGAATTGGCTTAGCCTTGCAAGCTTTAAAAGAAGATGAAATTGCTTGTGAAGCTATGGGTATTGATTTACGTAAAACTAAGCTTATGGCATTTGCCCTTGGTTCATGTTGGGCTGGTTTTGCAGGTGTA
>CAYJFV010000081.1:0-7486 GCA_964369275.1 uncultured Desulfovibrionaceae bacterium | reverse complement strand
CAAAATCCTCACTTCACAAGAAGCGTGGTTCTTGTTCGTTCGCTAAAGATTTTTATGCTATCGCATATATTTTTATAGGTAAATAAGGTAATCTTCCAAATGTCAAAGTTATAGTAGCAAATTGAAATTTTTTATCTATTATTAACTCTTTGCAATTTTACAATACCTATGCTAGTTTATATGTAAGAAAAAGATTTGGAGGTTGCTATGTCTGTTTTAATACTGGTAGATATTCAAAAAGAATATATAGCGGAGGGGCGTCCTTTTTGCTTAGATACAATTGCAGAATCTTTAGATAATTGCAGAAAATTACAAGCTCATGCTCGTGAAAAAGGGTGGAAAGTTATCCACATGCATCATGTTCAAAATGCAGAAGTTTTTGGGTATGGGAGTGAATTTAGTGAATATATTGATGGTTTTGGTCCACAAGGTGAAGAGCTTAGTTTGTCAAAGTCTGATTTTTCTTGTTTTACGTCAGCTGAGTTTACAGCTTTGGTTGATAAATATAGACATGAAGATATTATACTTGCTGGTTATGGTTGCACAATGTGTTGTTTATCAACTCTTATTGATGCCCACCACAGAGGGTATAATTTCTATTTTGTAAAAGATGCAACATGTGCAAAACGCACTGAAAAGTTTTCAGAGCAAGAATTGAAAGATTTTACTATTGATATTCTACCAGCTTATGCAAATTTAGTTACAACCGAGCAGGTTTTAAATAAAGCTGAAGGGAACAATGGCTTTTAGAGTATTTTTATTGATATAAAAAAAGGGAGGTAAAGAATTTCTTTGCCTCCCTTTATTTTTGCAATTTTTGTTTTAGAATAATAATTCAACTTCGCTTTTTAAGATGTTTAAAGCAAGTTGCTTTGTATCAATAAAATATTGTCCATTAGCTAATTTTTCTTTAATGGCACGTACTTTTTCTTGTCTTACTTCAGATGCAGACATGGCGGAACGGAAAGCTTCGGTTCTTATAATTCCTTCAGATGAAACTTCAATAGTGTCACTAGTAGCACTTGCAGAGGAGATTGCTTCAGTTTGAGAGCTAGAGGTAACTGAGCTATATGCCTTTGTGCTTTGTGCACTAGAAGCCATAGAACTTGTAGAGGATGAAGTTTTTTTTATGCTCATTTTTTAATCTCCTTATTGCCACCATGAATTATCATTATATGAATATTCAACTGTATATTATGAAGTAGCTATGTATTTATGAGTACGTGTTATTCATATTTGTAAAATACATCAAAGAACTTAACGGTGCAGGTTTGAATATCTTTAGATACATTTGGAAAAAATAATACATTTTTTTTTAAAAGTCTATATGCATACATTTTGATTTTTTGGCTACATATTTACTTAATAATACAGAATATTATGATTTTAAACTCTGTTTTATTGTGCTTGCTATTGGCAAAAAAAAATAGTACAATTTCTCGATTGATTTTTTATTTTATTATTAAGGTTATGATATGTCAAATCAAGTTCATAAAGAATTTTTAGTTGATAAGTGGGAAACTTTGCTTTCTTCCGCTCAAAAAGATTTACCAGCGGTGCTTGGCACAGTAGTAGAAAAAGGTGGTTCAAGGCCAGCATGGCAACAAGTAATTGATAATGAAGAAACAATATTAGTTACTTACCCAGCGGAAAACTATGTGCGTGCAGGTGTTATCTTGCAGGGTGAAGCGGAAGGAAAACTTGATGTAAAATCGGTACTTCCTTTAGCGGAAGGTATTTTAAACCATAACTTAGTTGTGCAAGATATTTACCCTTGGAAAAGTGGTGTTGAGGGTGAAGTTTGTATACTAAACCCCGCAATAGGAAAAGCTTTTTGGGCTTATAACCCTTTGTTTTTTCGTGATAAAAGTGAATTGCAAATAAATGCACCATTATCTTTCTTGCTATCTGGTATAGCTTTAGATATACGCCCAGCATATCTTGATGAATTAACAGTAACACAAGGCCCTGCTTATGAAGAACATTCTATGAACTTTTTAGCTGCCAACCCTGATAAATCTCGCCTTGATGTTCCTCCTTTAAAAATTTCTATTGTTGGGCAACAAATTATTGGTTTAGGTAAACATGTTGGTGAATACCAAGCACGAATTAGAATAGCAAATTTAAATGAATTTGAATTTGGTAATGACGAAGGCAAGAAAATGCAAATGTATTCATTTATGTTAAATCTTGCTACGCCCGAAGAACCAATGCATGTAGTTTTGTATGTTTCAAAAAAAGCTTTTGCAAAAGAATTTGAATTGAAAGAAGGTATGGATGTAGATATCTACTTTTGGCTTCAAGCTAGAATTGTAGATTAGTTTTCTTGTAGGTTGTTATGGATTTAAATGTTATTATTTATCGTATATTAGTTTCGGCAATACCTGTTTTTATGGGCATTATTTTGCATGAGCTTGCTCATGCTTTTGCTGCATATAAAATGGGCGATGAAACGGCTAAAAATCAAGGTCGCTTAACTTTAAATCCTATAGCTCATATAGATAAAACTGGGCTTTTAGTTTATATAATGACAACACTTATGGGGCCTTTTGTATTTGGTTGGGCAAAGCCTGTACCTGTTAATCCTAGAAATTTTACAAAAATAAATGATGTAAAAACAGGAATGATGCTTGTATCAATAGCAGGCCCTATGGCTAATTTCTTTTTAGCAATTTTATTTGCTATTGCTTTGAAATTGTATATTCCAATAGTTGAGCAAAGCCCTTCAAATGACTTGATGGTGCAATTTGTTTTAGATATAATAAGCAATGGTATTAGTTTAAATCTTGTTCTAATGGTGTTGAATTTATTGCCAATTCCACCACTTGATGGTAGTCATATTTTAGCAAAAATTTTACCATATCCTCTAGACTATAAATTTATGGAGTTTAGAAAATATGGTACAATATTACTTATAATTTTGCTTGCAACTGGTATTTTATCACATGTAATGCAATTCTTTTTAAACTTAATGTACCCACTTATGGTTATGATTATTCAATAATGGAAAATAGGAGTTTTTCATGGTTCATTCAATAGTTTCAGGCATGCGTCCAACTGGTTCACTTCATTTAGGGCATTATTATGGTGCTTTAAAAAATTGGATTCCAATGCAATATGAATATCCTTCACTTTTCTTTGTTGCAGATTGGCATGCTCTTACTAGCGATTTTGCAAATACTGAAAACATTAAACAGTTCAGTCATGACCTTGTTTTAGACTGGTTAAGTGTTGGCTTAGACCCTGAAGCATGTGCAATTTTTGTACAATCAGATATTAAACAAACAGCTGAATTACACTTATTGCTTTCTATGATTACTCCGCTTGGTTGGTTAGAACGCTGCCCAACGTACAAAGAACAGCAAGACAATGTGAAAGATAAAGACTTAGGAAACTATGGCTTTTTGGGTTATCCTGTTCTTATGGCTTCTGATATTTTATTGTACCGTGCTAGCTATGTTCCAGTTGGGCAAGATCAAGTACCACACCTTGAATTGACTCGTGAAATTGCTCGTCGTTTCAATTACCTTTATAAGCAAGATGTTTTTCCTGAACCACAAGCAAAGCTTACACCAGACGCTAAATGCCCTGGACTTGATGGCAGAAAAATGTCTAAATCATATAATAACGGTATTTTCTTAAAAGATACTATTGAAGAAATTAGCCCTAAAGTTCGCGGAATGTTGACAGACTCTAACAGAGTAAAAAAGACAGATGTGGGTAACCCTGACGTATGTAATCTTTTCCCATATCATATATTAATGACAGCCCCAGAAAAATGTGCTGAAATTCGCGAAGCCTGCACTACTGCAAGCATGGGCTGTGTAGATTGCAAGAAAATTTTTATTCAAAGTTTAGAAGCTTTTCTTGCTCCAATACATGCAAAACGTGCAGAAATTCTGGCTAAACCAAATTATATTAAAGATGTATTGCATGAAGGTGCTATTAAAGGCAGTGCTAAAGCTGAAGAAACTATGCAGCTTGTAAGACAGGCAATGAAAATATAATCTACATATTGGAAAAACTATGCTAAAACATAATAAAATGTGTGACTTATCTGAGCTATTAGAAAAACTAGAACAAAAGAAAAAAAATAATGCCAAAATAGTTTTTACCAACGGCTGTTTTGATATTATTCACCCTGGTCACGTTGATTTATTAGCAAGAGCAAAAGCTTTAGGCGATATACTTGTGCTAGCACTAAATACTGATGACTCAGTTAAAAGACAAGGCAAAGCACCAAATCGTCCTATAAATAGCTATGATACAAGGGCTTTTGTTCTTAGTCATTTAGAAGCAGTTGATTATGTTGTTCCTTTTGATGAAGATACACCTTATAACCTTATAGCACAAATTCAGCCAAATATTCTTGTAAAAGGTGGCGATTGGGCTATAGATAAAATTGTTGGTAATGACATAGTGAAAGCTAATGGTGGTGAAGTTCACTCTCTTGCGTTGATAGACGGCTACTCAACAACCAATATTATTAATATAATAACTAGGTAGAATAACTATGACACACGAAGAAGTTAATTCACGAAAAATACTACCGTACTTTCAGTTGCATGAAACTGAATCTTCGCTAGATCTTGTTTTTGGTGGAACGTGGATAGCGAAATACTCTAAAGAACTTGCTAAAAAAAAGCATAATATTACACAAGAAGTTGAAAAATTGAAATCATGTTCAACCTTAGTGTTAGATGCAACTAAAGTAAGCGATTGGGATATGAGTTTTCTTTCCTTCATTACGCATATTGTAAAAATCTGCTATGAAGATAAAGTTTCAGTTGAAATTAGAAACTTTCCAAAAGATGCAGAAAGGCTAGCAAAGCTTATTCTTGATGCTCCACGTAGGCAGGGTGTTGAGAAGGTACAAAAAGAAACAAATTTCTTTGCTTCAATAGGTGAAAGAACTCTTGGAATACCTAAGAAATGGTCAAGATTATTTAGATATTTACATGTGTTATGCCATAGTTTTAGGCTTTTTTGCACTGGCAAATCTACCATGCCAAAACGCGATTTTATGCAAGCTATACAAGAGTGTGGGGTAGATGCCCTTCCAATTGTTGTATTAACAAGTTTTTTGATAGGTGTTATGCTTGCTTTTACTGGTGCAATGCAATTTGCATTATTTAATGCAGAAGTATATACGGCAGCTTTTGTTACATTAAGTATTGTACGTATTATGGGGCCATTAATTACTTCTGTTGTGCTTGCAGGTAGAACAGGGGCAAGTTATGCTGCCGTAATTGGAACTATGCAAGTTAATGAAGAAATTGATGCCTTAGAAACTTTTGGTATTTCAGTATACGATTTTCTTATTTTACCGCGAGTGTTAGCAATTACCATAATGACACCTTTTCTTTGTATTTTTTCAGACTTCTTTGGTGTTCTAGGTGGGTATATAATTGGTGTAACACTAATTGGCGTTGATTCACATTTATATATTGACAATATGCTTACCTTCCTAAAAATGCAGCACATTTGGGTGGGCTTAGTTCATGGTTTTGTATTTGGTATTGTTATTGGCTTAACTGGTTGCTACAAGGGTTTATTTTGTGGCAGAAGTGCAGAAGATGTAGGGCTTGTAACAACTTCTGCCGTGGTTGATTCTATTGTAGGTATTGTTGTAGCAACAGCATTTTTAACTCTTATTTTTTCATACATGCTAGGAATGTAGGTAATAAACATGAGTAATAATATAGAAGTGATAAAATGTGAAAACTTAAGCATTGGCTATGGCGATAGAGTAATACAGCATGACTTAAATTTTTCAATAAAAAAAGAATCTATCTTTATCATTATGGGTGGATCAGGTTGTGGGAAAACTACATTATTACGTTCGTTAATTGGATTAAACCCTCCAATTAAAGGAAATATTTTATATAACAATGAGAATTTTTGGAGCATGTCTGAACGTGAACGCCATATACTTGTAAGAAAAAATGGTGTTCTTTTTCAGCAAGGTGCATTATGGTCATCACGGACACTTAAAGAAAATATTATTCTTCCACTAAACTCTTTTCAGAAAGATTTATATACTTATGAAGATATGGAAGAAATAGCTTCATTAAAACTTGCCCTAGTTGGCTTAGCAGGCTTTGAAGATTACTACCCCTCTGAAATAAGCGGTGGTATGCGTAAAAGAGCAGGCCTAGCAAGGGCTTTAGCTCTTGAACCTGAAATTGTGTTTTTTGATGAACCCTCAGCTGGCTTAGACCCATTGTCAGCCCGTTTACTTGATAACCTAATTATAGAACTACGCGATAGCTTAGGAATGACATTTGTTGTGGTAACACACGAATTAGCAAGTATCTTTGCTATTGCTACCGATTCTATTTTTCTTGATCCTGGTGTAAAAACTCAGCTTGCATTAGGTGACCCGAAAGAATTACTAAAACACGGCCCAAGAGAAGTACAACACTTTCTTACACGCGGTGAAATACCTTTGGAGAATATATAATGAATGCAGAAACGAAAAGAGCAACAAGAATTGGCATCTTTGTTGTAAGTTCAGTTTTAATTTTAGGTTTAACAGCAGCTGTGGTAACCTCTGGTAAATTATTTAATGAATCATATCAATTCGTTGTGCAGTTTAATACTTCACTTAAAGGTTTAATAGTTGGTGCACCAGTAAGCCTTTATGGTGTGCAGGTAGGTAGGGTAGATTCAATTCAAATAATTAATGATGCTGAAACAAAAACTTACTCTTTGCCTATTACAATTGAATTAGATAAGGAAACTTTCTTTGCTGATGAAGGTAGCTTATTTTCACAAGAAGATGCTAATATTGTTATGCAAGAACATATAGAAAGCGGGCTTAGGGCAGAATTGAAATCTATGTCTTTAGTTTCTGGTTCTTTATATATTGAATTGAACTTTTTAGATAGCCAAAAAGCATTAAACGCAACTGAAGCAGAGAAAACTCTTCCATACTATCGTGATTTAATGCAAATTCCTACAAATAGTTCTTCATTAGATGACGTACTAAATACCATATCTGAAATTCCTTTTGATGAAGTAGTTGCTCATATTGATCAGGTTTTATTACAAACAAATGAAATTCTAATGGATATAGAAAGCTTACTAGAAAGTGGCGAAATTTCAAACTTAATTGTAGGCTATACTGACTTAGCACATAGCATTAACAATGAAGTAAAAGAATTTTCAAGTGTCCGAAATTCTGTTAATAATCTAGTAAATCAACTAAATAGTACAGTAGAAAAGAATGATGAAGATGTTGCACAACTTCTAGCAAATGTGCACGCCCTTTCAGTTTCGGCTGATGGTGTTGTGAATGAACTAGGTTCAATGCTTAGTGAAGACTCTAACACTATGATAGAACTTCTAAGAACTATGCAATTATTGCAAAGTGCAAGCCGTTCTGTTTCTGAACTTGCAGATGTGCTAACCCAAAACCCAGAATCTTTAATTTACGGAAAACAATAAGTTGAAAGAGAAAAAAATAGATATAGTCAAAGAAAAG